>JAQTOL010000087.1:2816-9953 GCA_028748945.1 Paludibacter sp. | reverse complement strand
GTCAATTATATCGTATAACATAATGTCATCGGGATTTTTAATAAAGGTATAACCGCCATCCCTGCCCTGAATGCTTCTGATAAATCCTGATTTCGATAAATCAGTCATTAAGCGTCGTAAGTATTTATCAGAAACTTTCAACTCTTTAACAAGCTGCTTTGCAGTATATAATTGATCCGGCACTTTTGCCATATAAATCAAGATGCGTAAAGCGTATTCGGAAGTTTTTGATAATTTCATATTATATACTACCTCGTTGTATTATTTAGTGCAAAGTAAATACATTATTTGCAAACAAACAAATTAATCACGAACATTTAACATGCACGCTTACAACTAAAACTTAGCGGAAATTGATAATTGTTGTAGTACGGAATAGTATATCAGGAAATTAAAATAAAACTGATTATTTATTTCTTTTTTTCCAACTGTTTTTGAATCTTCTTAATGGCCGATTCGATTGATTTTTCAGGTTCAATCACGTTGTATTCACCCCAGAAATCGGGATCAGAAAATCCGGTTGCCTCATCGCTAATAACTACCGATGGCCGCATTCTTTCTTTGGGAACAACCGGGTTTTTCTCGGTGTTCACTTCCCAGTCTGTTACAGCCATTTCGATGATGGAATGGTAACCCGTATTAAACAGTTTTTTCTTCCAGTTGATTTTTAGTCCCAGTTCAATCCGGCTATAACCGTAATACCACTTTCCATCCCTTTCGAGATAGTCAATCCGGTACGAAGCAACTGTCGGATAGACTGTAGCATTGAAAGGTTTTTTCATGATGAACATCTCGCTTGCCAGTTCTTTGTTGCTGACATTGAGATTGAATACTGCACTTTTCAAGGCAAAGTTTTCTGCATCAATATATAATTTCCCGAAATAAAGAGGTTCTGTTGTATTTTCACGTTGTATAAAATCGAGCACGTAAATCATTTTGTTGTCCATATGAGTGGAGCGGTCAAAAGTAAACTCGTAATTTTTCATCATGTCTTTGGTGAAAATCAGTTCCGGGTATTTCATGATATCCAGATACAATGAGTTAAACGGACCACCCTGCAGTTTAAAAGTCACCGTATCCAACCGGGCATAATCGGCTTTTTTACGTGCTTTGTATAATTTTACAATATCCGATTTGTAAGATAAATATGGTTGCTTGAATATTTCTACAACTGCCTCGGAGAGTGAGACATAAGACCGGTTCTTTTTAATGGTTTCCCTGTAAAAAGCTGTCATTTGTGTTTGTTCATTGGAATAGTTTTCTCCTTTTTTATCCATAACTTTCTGAATCAGAAGATCAGCATCTTTCGATATCACGCTTATTGCCGGTAATTCAATGGCAGTAGGTTCCATCTCGATCCGAAGCATCTCCGGGTTAACGTCGGCAAGTGTAATTGTTTTGTACTTGTACCCGATAAAACTTACGGTAATTTTGGGATTGACTATTTCATTTGCAATTTTAATTAGAAATTGCCCATCGGAGTTCGAAACAGTCGAGATATTTGTCCCTTCAACTCTCAGGTTGGCAAACGGCAAAGGTGATCCTGTTTTTCGATCGACTACAACTCCTTTGTATTCGGAATAATTTTCGTTTACTCCTGCTCCGGAATTGAGTTGATCCGATAATGCAAGCGTAGGGGTAATGGAAATAAATAGAAATAAAACACTGAGAAGGATTGACTGAAATTGATTTGAAAAAATGGATGTTTTCATAACATAAAGTATTTAAACTGCATTTAAGGTTGAAAAAACAGCACACGAGAAAACATTTTGAGTCAGGAAGACACAAAACTTTTTATAATAAACCGAATATTAAAAACGAAAAATAATGTTTTGAATTTTTCTGAGTATAACAATTAAATCATATGAATAGTTGTAATTTATTCTTTAAACTACGAAAAAATTTGATTCTGAAATCGACTCTTGTGATTCATTAATCGCTTCATTATACATGTATTTAGTATATGCAACTTCAATTTCTTGTACGGAACTAATGTTGCACGATAAATTTGGCCAGTTTTCGTTTTGTTCCCGTGTAAACCACCAAAATATACATCCCATCCTGAAGTTCGTCAACTGTGGCTGTGCCTGTGGAAGTGAAATTTCCGGTTTTCAGCGTGATTCCATCTAATGAATAAATATTGTAGGTGGCCTGTTCGGGATGATTTATTTTTGCAGTCAGGATACTTTTCACCGGGTTCGGTTGTACATTGAAAATTGTTTCGGTTTCGGGTGGCCCTACATTCACAGACCATTCTTCAGTTTTGCGTGTTCCCCAGATAAAATCGGCTAATTCGGGATGATCTACAAATGGATTCCGGTTATGTTGTAACGAATAGACGGCATTGTTGCGGACAATTTCTTTTTCGCTCACCGGATCCTGACTGTTCCACTTGAGTAATAAATTGACTGCATAGGTATTAAATGTCGGGTATGTGTTGTTGTAAAGCATACTCAATGTCCCGGTGCTTCGCCAGTTCGGTGCATAATTTTCGTAACAGGTCACAACATACATATAGGTTCTGGCAAAATCACCCTTATACTCATCGAGTGGTTCGAAAACTGTTCCGTTATAACCGGGGAAGGTATTCGGACCAACTTTAATCGTTGTATTTACAAGAATGGATGAAGTGGTGGCTTCACCCAACGCATAATTGAGTTTTGCTGAATTTGCATTTGCATCCGATGGGTATAAGATATTTATGTCGGAATAGGCTACGGTGGTCTCGGGAGCGGTGCTCCACCAGCTTTTCGGCATGGAATGCTCGCGGTTCATTCCCGACCAGATAGTTCTTTTATAATTGGAATACATATCCCAGAAATATCCGTTTGGGTAATCTGTAGTTGCCGGATGCCAATCGGTACTTCGAAAAGAGGTACTCGAACTATAGTATTCAAGAACAGTATGATCCTTAATTATATTGTATAAAGCGGTCTTTAAATTCCCCTGATTCTTCCCCTCGGCTGCACTATAATATCCGTTGGGTTCCTGTGCCCGGGAAAATACAGAAAAGAGGAAAAAAAGTAAAACAAGATGTGTGTTGCGTAAAAAAGTCATTGATTTATCATCTAACGGTCTGCTGTCTTAGCTTTAAATCGCTAAGATCAAAATATATTTATTTAATCTGCTATTGTTTTATTTCTGTTTAATCAACTTCCCGGCAAAGGAGTAATCTCCGTTTTGTATCTGTACAATGAAAATACCGTTTTGCTTCAGGGCAATATTTATTTCAGCAGAACTGGCTTTAACCTGTTTCAGGCAAATTCCGGTAATGGTATAGACTTTTATCAGTTCATTTCCTTTTAGGCCGGAAATACGAATACCTTCCACATCCGAACGCAGGACGATTCTATCTGTTTTATTCGGCGTCAGTCCATCCGACAACGAAGTTTTTACCTGCATTGCCTCCGAAGGCGCTGAAACCGAACTGCCGAGCGTGGCCCGCACCTGATAAATATACGGGCTGTTTGCACTTAAACCTGTTATATCTGAATAATTTACAGAAACAGCTTTATCTTTTGCGACATAAACCGTATCCTGACTTCCGTAGGTTGCTGCAATATCATCTATGGAAAAATTTCCACCCGGCAACTTATTGAAAGTAAATCGAAAAGCAGTAAGACCTTGCGTAGCATTGAAATTATAAACCGGATATATTTTGCTGTTATTTCTACAGGCTATGCTGTCAATCCGGATCCAGTTATTATTACTCAATCCATCAACAATTAATGAAGCGCCCGTTATTGCAGTTACGAACCTGTACATAAACGTAAGTTTAGAAACCGGTTGCGGATAAGTTTTTGTTTGTATCCATTCACCTGCATTTCTCAACTGAATGGATGGAATTGCAATTCCCGAACTGGTAGTTGTCGTATATATGGCATTTGCATTCCCTGTCCAACCGGTTGGCAATGGAGTTCCCGCGGCACCGACATTATCAAAACCTTCAACAACTGTTGTGTCGGCGGCTCCGCTTACTTCAAATACATTGAGCAAATATCCTGTGGCGTAGGCAGCTTCACCCCAATTGGCGGTAAACTGATGTGACATGATACCAGTTGCTTCCGAAACTTCAGGGGCATCCAACGCTGCAGTGTGTAACTGCATGGTATTAATTGCCGGAGCAATAACGCCGGAACGCATAGACTCAATACTGTAGGTGTAGGTATTTTCCGGTGATAAATTTTGTATCGGATAACTGGTCGTAATCCCTGTCAAAACATTCTGTAAAACATAATTTTTAGTTGAGGCAAGCGTCATAATATGATTTCCCAACATACTGTACGAATCGGTTGCTAAAGTGTTCCATTCGTTTGAATTAAAAGAAGAAGAAGGATGTGTAACGCCTGCTTTCCGTTGCAATGTAAGGTTAGTTCCCCAATATACATCGGCTCCTGCATTTGCCTTGCCTGCCATATCAATGGTTACACCGCTACGAACGAGAATAATCGCGTCATTTCCATCAAATTGAAGCAATGAGTCGGTAACCAACTGCGCTTTTGCCAGCAAATCTGTCGAAGCCAGTTTGTGAACGATAGCGTAACTCTTGCCGTTATCAAGGGTTCCGGAGAGACGTAAGGTCGAAATGTAGGGACCACTTCCGTTCGATTGTTTTTGCAAATAATATTTTGATAAATCAACCGTTTTACCCGTTCCGTTGTAAAGTTCAACGGCTTTATTCCAACTGCTCCCTTCCACATAAGCAGAAATAATCAGATCACCGGCTTGCTGATCGCCCTGATAAACGTTTAATCGATAATTTGTTGCTAATGGATCGGAAATCCATTGCAGCGTACACCCGACAGGTGTAACATCAGTCGGTTCGACCGTGATAAAATCAGAAGAAGCCAGCGCTTTTACCGGAATCCGAAGCGATTCAGTCAAACCGCCACCCTGAATCAATAACGTATCGCGCACACTTCCTGCAGCGGTAGGTTTAAAAATTATTCCCACGTCAAAACCAAATGCGTCTGTGATTGAGCCGGTTGTGAAAGCAAGACTAAGTGATGGACTGTTTCTGATCAGTGAAACCTGAATATCCGAAGACATATTAGCTCCCTGAATATGTAGATTCTGTGTACGTGTATCGTTTTGCAGAATGACACCAAAATCGATCGTTGTTCCACGTCGCGGAGTTAACAGGAATGGTTCTGTTTCTTCCGGAAAAGGATAGATTTTTGTCGAGTCTGCTCCCCAGATATAATCAGGCAGGTCAGGATAATCGATAAACGGATTGCGGTTACCCTGAATGCCATAAATTGTTTCGATACGTGCCAGTTCTTTCGGACTGACCGGATCCTGTTTGTTCCATTTCATTAATAAATCTATCGCCCAGGGTTTCCAAAACGGATAGGTACTGTTGTTGATTACCATTGGCGATTGCATCAGCGGAGCCAGGTTCTCGTAAACAGTGGAAATATAAAAATAGGAGCGGGCAAAGTCACCCTTATACTCATCGGCGGGTTCAAAACATTTATCGGTATAAGTATTTTCAAACCCATTGGTACCCACTTTTGTAACGCCGTTATCGAATCCCGGAGTTCCGGTAACTTCACCGAGGGGAAGGTTATTTTTGCTTTCATTTGCCGAAGCATCGGCAGGATACAAATGAAATAAATCCTTGTAGGCATTATTCGGATAGGAACCCCACCAGCTTTTCGGGAAAGAGTGTTCAATATGCATACCATCCACCGCCGCAAATCCGTTGAATTTCCGGGCAATATTTGAATACATATCCACTACGGTATCGTTGCGGTTATCGGTGCTGTAAAATCCCTGCCACGTGAATCCGGGACCTCCGCCATAATCAAATTCAAACATGGGACCGCAATACAAATGTAAAGCTGTTTTTAATGCTGCTTGCTTTTTATTCTTTGCAAAATAATAATAACCGGCCGGCACTGCAGCATAAGCAGCTGTAAAAGAAAAAAGAACAACAAGGGTAAAAAGCAGTGATTTGTAGCGTTTCAAAAGCATAACAATCTGTTTAGAAATGGAAACTGAAATTCCGTTTTTTGAACGGGGAACAAATATATACTTTTTTTAGCGAATTACAAGATAACGCAGCTACAAAGGATATTTATTCACTGAATATTAATAGTTGAGGATAATAACAGAGTTATTGACTTTGTCATAACAAAAAAGCAAGCCGGTCGACTTGCTTTAAATTGGTGGTGTATCATTAAATTCGGATTAAAAATCCTAAGAATACATAAGTTGGGATTACATCCACGATAGCTATCGGGACCCAACTACGAGACATATCCGATAGGACGGGGGTGGTTAGCCAGTTTGTGGGTGTGGGGTTAATCTTAAAGAACCGCGCACATCAGCTTTCGATAAAGTTCTGACTGTTCAATGAATTTATCGACTTCATCAGGGTGTCTTAATAATCCGCATCAGGGTGTCATAAGTGAGTTATTAAGTGGGTCTGATGCGAGCGTATCAGGAGGTCTGATGCATTAATAATATCCCAACAGCTTTAAGTCTGTTGGGATTCCTTTTTCCTACTGGATATATTTATCTGATGAGCAAAGTTTGATACTGGTGGGTTGGATGTGTCATCCCACTCTTTGTACTATAAGGTGATGCCTGCTGCAAGCAAGTCTGTGATCCGCTACTTTTAAGAATTAAAAACTTTCACTATATTTGTCAGGTTAAATTAAGTCGAATGGATATATAAAATCGGATTACATCCCGATAGCTATCGGGGGGACCCACCGACAATCAGCAACATTTATACATTTAAAGAATATATCCGGGAGGACTGGGTTAAAGCTAATAAAATAACTATTTATAGATGAGACGAAATACAATAATTTCAATTTTACTGGTCACACTAATTATACCTGCCAGAGGACTAGAGCGTGAAAGAATAAAAGAGTTCATATTAAAAAAACCGCTGGCATTAATTGCTAACAGCTTGTATAACGAAATTGAACTGATTGATCAGCGCAAGGATAAAGACAAAATGGGAAGAGTAGATTATTCTGTAATGGCTATTCCACCATTATCCGTGCAACTTGCAGACTATATGAAAAATATAACAGATTCGAGTGCTCGATCGGGAAAATTAGTTTTATGTCTAAAGAATTTTAAGTTCTCGCAGCGGTCTGCTGTAATGGGAGTCAGAAGAGT
>JAQTOL010000087.1:0-2806 GCA_028748945.1 Paludibacter sp. | reverse complement strand
AGCATTAATGCAGATCTTCATGAAAAAGGAGATTCATCATATTATCTTATTGAAACGATTGATCAAAATATTCCTATAGAAGGTGGCATAACAACAGGGAAAAGGGTTTTACAAACTGGAGATTCGATCATTTCAACTTTAATTTCATCTAATTTATTGAAGCGTGGAAATCATGAAGTCGGGTTATCATATCGGGATGTAGTATCTTCAGATAGTATCGCCAAACGCAAAATAAAAATCTACAATACCACTCAATTTACAAATGGTGTATACTATAACTATAATTCTTTTAAAAATCAAACTCCTGATATCCTTGCAAATATTTCTGTAAAAAGGAATAAAATACGATCAGTTAGCTCCATCGATAGTATAGGTAATGTAAAGAAAATTTATCCAAAAGAGGTTTATGCTCTCGTGGTGGATGGTCGCCCCTTTATATCTACTGGATTTGGTTTTTACCCCTTAGCATTTGAAAATGATGAATTTATTTTTACGGGAAAAATGGGTGTTTCATTTACATCGGGTCAGGTTGCTTTACTGGGGCTTGCAGCGTCAATAGCTTTATCGTCTGCGGAAACCACTTCCGAATTTGAAGCAATGATAAATTACAAAAATGGCGAATTAATACGATTAAGAGAACTTAATACTTTTGCAGATGAGTACAATAGATGATTTTAATCCACCGCCCTGTTAGATATATACAAATATGATTTAATGAGCAAAGAGTTCCGACTAGAATAAAATTCTCGTATTTGAACTAAAAAAGAGCCGGGAACCAATACCCGACTCTTTTCATTTTCAATAACTAAAAATAGGTTTCAACTTTTCCAACACTAATTCTTTACGATAATTTTCTGAAGAGTTTGAGAACTTTCCTCCGATATTTTGACGATATAAAGACCACTGCTGAAGCCATTTAAAGCTATGTTCTTTTCGGAGGTTGCAGCGTTATATAATGTTCTTCCTTCGCTGTTGATAATTTCCACGTTGGCTTTCCTGTTAACACCACTGATAGTCAGATGGGTACTGGCCGGATTGGGATAAATGCGAATGCCAAAATCTTTTTCTGAAGCAATTCCGGCTAAAACGGGTGCACCCGCTAAAAACCGGGCTGTTGCATCCTGAAGTGTTTGTACGGCAGTGGCACATGCATCAATGGTGGTGTAGGTCTGTAATAAAGCCGTTTGTAGATTAGTATACAAATCACCGCTGGTTACCGAGGGATAGCGATTCAGTGCAGCTTGTGCACTGTCTTTTGCGTTGTTCCAGTAAAAACTCTCAGCACTTTCAACGCTCTGGTCTGTAAGAATTCGGATATTGTCAATGAATATTTTCGGACCTGCTCCTGAACCCGCGTTTGAACAACTGGCACCTACACTGACTTCGCCACGAAAGGGAGAATTAAATAATGCACTTGCCGCTGATGAAGTCCATACTGAAGCAGTAAAGTTAGTTGTTGCATCATACCAGTTGGTTGAACCGTTACGAAACCCCGTTAAGTTACTAATCAGGGTTGTTGCAGTGGTATTCCCATTGTATGCGTCATAGTTCAGTTTATAATTACCGGAAGGTAAAAAAACCTTTTGAGTAAATTGAACCGCATTAGTTGCGCCCCAACCGGATGACGCTCCCAGACAAGCACCGGTAGCGACACCATTTTTATCTGTCGCAGGAATACTAATACTATTAAATTTAGCCGGTGAGCCATAGGCAAAGGTTGCCGTAAAAGTAGAATTGCTGGCCACTACACTCCGATTAGTCCAGTCGGTAACGTTATAAGCATAAGCACTGGTATAGCCCAATCCGGCCCACATATTTACAGCACTTGTATTTAGCGTTCCAGCCACATTGTATGTTACGGGGGCTGCATCAAATCCTGCATTCTTCAATGCAAGAACTGTAATGTCATTGGTAGGCTCTTTGGGGAGCGGAGCATCGGCCGAAATAAATTGACCGTTATTTAGGGTCACCAAAACACGACTATTTGCCGGAACATTTACAGCACCTGTAATTTTAGCACCAGTTGTAATAATCATCAAATTTACTGCTTTAACCGAGGCTGTGCTGTTTGTCAAATAGGTACTGGTTGAATCTGTACCCTGTTGTGCAGTAATATTTCCCGAAGTTACAAATACACGCAATGCATTGCCAACACTATGTGATGCCGGTAGCGTAAAATGTCCGATAGATTTGCCTCCGGAAATATCAGTGGGTACAGAAAATACCGGTGCTCCTTCAGGAAAACTCATTGCTTTCATATCGGCAGTGGTTGCACCTACGAAATTACTCACCAACATATAACGGATACTGTCCGGATCTGTTGCAATCACACCGTTCCAACCTGTAGGCAGAGAATCCCTAAGCGAAACAGCATTGCCGGCAAATTCCTGAGTCTTAATAGCACTCACCCCACTGTAATAGATCATTTGTCTACGATCAACCACTGCGCCACTGGCCACTGCGCGACTGGTTGCACTGTATAACGGATAAAAGTTGGTTGTATAAATTGAATTGTTTGCAGCTCTGTCGCCAAAAGTCATACTGGTTGTACCCGGAGTCACAATGCCAATTTGGTTATCGATATTAGCCCATGAAGTAGCGAAATTAACCGTAGCGGTTCCATTGGTCTGATAACGTCCGTTACTATGATAAATCGTACGTTGAAGTTTAGTAAGATTATCTGTACTGATAGCAAGTAATCCTCCTCTGGCACCGGTAATTGTTACAGCACTGTTGGCTTTTACGTAGTCCAGATAAATAATTGCATTTCCCGGAGTTGAATAAATCGCAAAATTATTTGTCAACG
>JAQTOL010000086.1 GCA_028748945.1 Paludibacter sp. | reverse complement strand
TGTAACAGCCGCCGATAGCGCCACTCAAAAAAGGGTTTTCAAAGAAATGGAATTGAAAATGAAAAATTAATTTTAGATTATATCTTTCCTAATAAAACATACTACAAAATTAATCATAAAATAAGGTCTGATAATACGCTGTTATTATCGGACTTTATTTTAAATTTTCATTTCATGTTTCAACGTATTTGTAATCATTTTGCTTACAAGTTCTAAATAATAAACATCTATTTCATCCAGAACATCAAAACGTTCGCTGTCCAAATCCAGCACACCTGCCACATTCCTTTCCCGATCAAATACAGGAACAACAATTTCAGCTACAGAACTGCCGCTGCATGCAATGTGCCCCGGAAAAGCATTTACATCGGGTACCAATTGACTTTTTCCTTCCATCCATGCAGTTCCGCAAACGCCTTTCCCAAATTTTATCCGGGTACAGGCAATGGAGCCCTGAAAAGGACCTAATACCAATTCTTCCTGTTTGACCCAATAAAAACCGACCCACCACCAGTGAAAAGTATCGTGTAATGCGGCACTAATGTTAGCAAGATTCGCCGTTAAATCACTTTCTCCATGAATAAGTGAAGCTAATTGGGGAAGTAATGTTTCATAGGTTTCTTTTTTACCGGCTCCCGCCACCATATATAATTCTTCTGCCATTGTATTTTTTTTTATATGCACAAAAATACGAATTAGTAACCAAATATTTCACATTCAATTGGGCGTATTTATTATGACTTTGATTTTCAGCCGTTTTCAAACATAATTCAACAACAGAATGATTTATTTGATATTTATAATCTAACATCTTAACTATTACTTTTTAAATCAACACCGGATTTTAACCGTTACTGTAAAAAAATCTGTAATATATTTTGTTAATTAAAAAATATTACTTTCCTTTGTGATTCTGTATTTAAAAAAAAATGTTTTGAGATGACCAAATTAACATTTTCACTAAATTAAATGACAAATATGAAAAAGAATTTTTTAAGATTTATTTCCTTGGGCTTACTGCTGACTTTGTGTGTAAGCGCAATTGCTCAGCAAGTTCAACCACTACCCATTGATCCGAAAGTACGCTACGGAAAGTTGGATAACGGACTCACGTATTACATCCGGGCTAACAAAGAGCCCAAACAGCGGGCAGAATTTTACATTGCCCAGAATGTAGGTGCAATTCTCGAAAATGACAATCAAAACGGGTTGGCTCATTTTCTGGAACACATGGCGTTTAACGGAACCAAGCACTTTCCGGATAAAGGTATAATAAACTTTCTGGAAAGAGTTGGAGTAAAATTTGGTGAAAATATTAATGCATACACTTCATTGGATGAAACTGTATACAATCTCTCAAATGTACCAACAGTGAGCGAAGGAATTGTTGATAGTGCATTACTCGTTTTACACGACTGGTCCGGTTCTTTATCATTATTGGGAACTGAAATTGACGCCGAACGCGGCGTAATTCGTGAAGAATGGCGTCAGGGAGCAGGAGCCGACCGGCGTATGTGGAAAGAATCAAATAAACAGAAATACCCGGGTTCGCAATATGCTAAACGGGATGTCATCGGTGATACGGCCATCATTAATAATTTCCCGTACCAAACCATTCGCGATTATTATAAGAAATGGTACCGCCCTGATTTGCAAGCGATTTTAGTAGTCGGAGATATAAATGTAGATACGATTGAAGCCAAAATAAAATCGTTGTTTGCCGATATTCCAAAAAAATCAAATTACGGTGAACGCCCTGTTTATCCAATTCCGAACAATACAGAACCAATTGTGTCGATAGTAACAGATCCGGAAGCACGTATGACACGTATTGAACTGGAATACAAACATGATGTTCTTCCGGCTGACGTTAAATTATCGATGAACGGATATGTTTTCGGAGTAACAAATTCACTTATTTCAACTATGATAGGAAATCGTTTTGAAGAGATCACACAACAAGCTGATGCTCCATTTGTTGGGGAATACGCATACTATGGTGAACTTGTAAAATCGAAGGATGCATTTCAACTACTGGCCATCCCAAAAGAAGGGAAAGAGTTGGAAGGACTGGATGCTTTATTGCTTGAAGCAGAGAAAATAAAACGTTTTGGGTTTACCAATTCCGAACTGGAACGTGCTAAAACAGATTATCTGAAAGGAATTGAAAAAGCTTATAACGAACGGGACAACCAGAAAAACAATTCGTTAGTCCGGGAATATGTCCGTAATTTTACCAGTCAGGAAGTCATTCCCGGTATCGAATGGGAATACCAGACTTCGCAAATGCTTGTACCGCATCTGACTTTGGATATGATCAATCAACTGGCAAAATCATATGTGACAGACACCAACCTGATTGTTTCCATAATGGCACCTGAAAAACCAGCCGTGAAAGTTCCAACCAAAGAACAGATTCTTGCAGCGATTGACAATGCAAAGAAAGCGAAACTTACAGCCAAAGCCGAAGAAAATCTCAATAAACCCCTGATTAGTGTAATACCAAAGGCAGGAACAATAAAAAAGACGACTCAAAACGCTTTGCTGGGAACTACCGAATGGACATTAAGTAATGGAGTAAAAATCATTATTAAACCAACGACATTTAAAAAAGATGAGATATTATTGAATGCATTCAGCGAAGGAGGTCTTTCAAAAATAAGCAATGTTGCTGATTTACCGTCAGGGATGCTGGCTACAGCCATTGAGAGCAATAATGGTTTGGGTGATTATACTTTAATCGATTTGAATAAGATTCTGACCGGTAAAATAGCTTCTGTCAGTCCCGTTATAGGTTCCTACGATGAAGGATTCAACGGGAACTCATCCGTTTCAGATTTTAAAACAATGCTACAATTGATTTATCTGAACTTTACGGCACCACGCAAGGATGACAATGCATTTAAAGCTTTGATAAACGGTTATAGTGCAAGCCTGGCTAATACCGCAACCGATCCGCGTAAAGCCTTTTCCGATTCAGTAAGCGTAACATTGTCAAATCATAGTCCACGTACTATATTGTTTAATTTAAAAACCATCGGGTTAGTAGATCAGGATAAAGCACTGGCAATTTACAAAGAACGTTTTGCTGATCCGGCTGACTTTACATTTATTTTTACCGGTAATATCGATCCGGCGAATGATAGTACAAAGCAAGCTATTTGTACATATTTAGGTGGTCTGAAATCGAAAAAAGGCGGCGAAAAATTCACCGATAATCAAATACGGAAACCAAAAGGGAAAGTATCCAATGACTTTATGAAAGAGATGCAAATTAAAAAAGCGTCCAATTTCATTTTGTATAGTGCTACCATGCCGTTTAATATGACAAACCGGACAGCAGTTACAGCTATTGGAAGTATTTTGAGTCTTCGTTATCTTGAAAGTATCCGCGAAAAAGAAGGCGGTTCTTATGGAGTTGGAGTACGCGGTGGTATCAACAATACGCCAATTGACGAAGCAACATTGATGATGCAATTTGATACCGATCCTTTAAAACAAGCCAAGTTGATGGGTATTATTCATTCGGAAGTTGATGAAATTGTAGCCAAAGGACCCCGTGCCGATGACTTACAAAAAGTGAAAGAAAACATGTTGAAGAAATATACCGAAGATATTGCCGAAAACAGTTGGTGGTCGAACGCATTGGAAAGCTATTACATGGACAAATTAAATTTAGTTGATGACTACAAAGCATCGGTTGAAGCATTAACTCCCGAATTAATTCAGTCTACCCTGAAAAAAATTGTTGATCAGGGCAATATTATGGAAGTGGTAATGAAACCTGCAGAATAAAATGGTTTCCTGTTGATTTTCTCCGGAAAATCCAAAAAGTTTAATTATACAAAAAAACCAGGTTTACAAAGGAAGGTGGGACAAAATGTTCCACCTTCCTGTTTTTAAAAAATATAAATCCGTATGATAACAACTGTAAATTTAAATTAGTTTAATTACAATTTTCTGGCATAAATAATTATCTTTGCGACGCTCATAAATCTACGGGTTATATCAGGTTATTTATAAACTTAGCTCCACTAATTTCAACAATGAAAATCTACAAACAATTTATTGCTCTTTCTTTTCTTTTTATAACACTCACTGCCTCGGCTTACGATGCAGTCGGTCATCGGATTATTGCAGATATAGCATATCAGAACTTAACTCCAAAGGCCCGTTTGCAGGTTGACAAAGTTCTTGGTGTAAAAGGGATTATTTATGACGCTACCTGGGCGGATGAAGTACGCAGTGACAAAAAATATGCTTACAGCTACCCCTGGCATTATCAAAATTTAAAAGATGATTTGAAAGCAACAGATTTTCAGTATTTGCTGAACAACCCCAAAGCAGATGGTGAACATTTGTTTTTTGCGCTCGATTCACTTACACGGCGGTTGAAATCAGATAAAAACGATCAGGAAGCACTTAAATTCCTGGTTCATTTCGTTGGTGACTTGCATCAACCCATGCATTTAGGCCGACTGGAAGATTTAGGTGGAAATAAAGTAAGCATCAACTGGTTTGGAAAAACAATCAACATCCATTCTTTGTGGGATGGTGCTTTGATCGAAACAAATAAAATGTCCTATTCGGAATATAGTCAATATTTGCAGGATAAGTTCGAACCGCAAAAACCGAAGTTCAAAAAATACAGTATCCTTCAATCAGTTGAAGCCGGTTATGCTATCCGTACTCAAATTTATGCTTATGGTGACTCCGACACCAACAGCTATCATTACATCTATCATTTTGCTGATAAACTGGACGAAATGCTTTATCGGGGAGGCATACAACTGGCAAATGTACTCAATGATATTTATAAATAACTCATCTCAAAATTCAGAGAAAGATTGTATTTGATTTTTAATCTGTTCCCAAAGCGATTACAATCTTTCTTATTCTTCCGGCTCTACGTTTGATTTTTTTATTTAAACAGAACAGACCTGGGTTGCTTCAAATTAATTGATTATTATGGATATTGGAATATTAATTCTGGGTATTTTGGCGGGAGAATTATCCGGCTTGTTTGGAATTCGAGGAGGTATAATTATGGTCCCTGCTTTAATCGCCATTTTTGGCATGGATATGCTCAATGCGAATGCAACATCATTGGCAGCCATGCTCCTACCGGTAGGAATTCTTGGCGTAATAAATTATTACAAAGCCGGATTTGTCAATATAAAAAATTCACTCTGGCTTGCATTGGGTTTATTTGCCGGCTCTTTTTTGGGTGGCGAACTGGCCATTTCCATTGATGTGAAATTATTATCAAAACTTTATGCCGCATTTCTACTCTATGTGGCAGTTGGTTATCTTGATATTCCTGCAGTTATATCGCGTATAATAAAAAGGCAAAAAAAAGAGAAACCAATTTCCGTTGAGAAGAAACATTATTCTTTATGGCTTTTTATTGTCGTTGGCATTTTTGCCGGCGTAATTGCCGGGATGTTTGGAAAAGGAGGCGGAATTATCATCGTTCCTATTCTGATTAAGTTCTTTCAATACGACACGAAAGCAGCTTCGGCAACTTCATTAGCAGCCTTACAATTACCTGTAGGATTACCCAGTGTGATAATTTATGCTCAAGCCGGGTATTTGAATTTATATTATGCAGGATTAATGGCTTTAGGAATTGTAGTGGGTGTGTTTTTTGGATCCAAGTTGGCCATAAATCTACCACCAGCCATTTTCAAAAAGGTTTACGCTTTCTTCCTGTTGGGTGTAGGTGTTTATATGGTTGTCAAATATATTTGATTTGTCCACAAATAATTCGGGTTTCTGAATATACCCGGTCTCCGTTATTTCACCAATAATAATCCGGCGTTTTGGACTGAGTTTTGTTCGACGAGAAGGGTATAACAACCCGAAATAAGCTTTAAATCAGTGATTTCCATTCTACCCCCGGTTGATTGAACGGTATTCAAATACACAGTCTTACCACACATATCTTTAATTGTCAGATTGTTTATTCCTGAATTGTCTGAATTTAATATGATGGTTAGCTGATTATCCGATAGCGGATTTGGATATAAAGTAAGTATCGGATTAATTGTACTGAGTTTTGGTATGGCAGTCGGGTTATCCTCGAAGTTTATCCGCGCTTCAGTGATACTATTCCACAGGCTTTGACTATTTCCGTTTCCGGTTATTTTCAGGTAGCGGGCATCCTGATCCGGAAAATCATAGTTTTCCAAATCCGTAGTTTTACCACTTGATTCCCCGTTAAATACTTCCGTAAAGTTGGTGCCGTCAGCTGACAATTCGATCTTAAAATAACTCTTGCGAACGTTTCCATTATAGAATGCCACATCAACCGATGAAACCTTTTTAGCTTCTCCCAAATCGTACAATATCCACTGGCCTTTCCCCAACGCTGACCAACGGGTTGAAAAATCAAAATCCATGGTTTTGTCAGCCGTATTGCTTGTTCCGGCTTCATAATCGCTGGCTGTAATAGCAATATTACCTGTATAAACAAACGACCCTGATTCACCTGCTTCAACCGGAGAACCATCTGCGCTTGAGATATTCTTAATCTGAACCTGATACGAACCGTAATTTAATTCTCCTACCTGTAAAATAGTTGTACTGTCATTGTTTCCTGCAACAACACTCAGAACAGATACGTTATTATTTATAGAATAATTCGCTGCATTTAATGCCGATGTCAAATCAATCTTTTTAGAGAACGAGATTTGAATATGCGTTTTATCCAATGCCTTGATTGATGTCATCCCAAAATTGGAAGGAACAGGCATAAGTCCTTCAGCCATTTTGACAACTTCGGTTCCGGCCAGAAGAAAGGCACCCACACCAAAGTCTTGTGTAGATCCGGCCGGAGCGTAAGCAGGTCCTGCACCTATCCCCTGTACATAACCCAGAAAACCGTTCGGTTGTACGGCTATTGAAACCAGGCCGTTCCAGGCTTTCGTCATAACCGGATAATAAGTTGCCGAATCGAGCAGATGATTATTGATGCCCCAGGCCAGACCGTAGGTAAAAAAGCCGGTACCACTTGTTTCGGGGCCTCCAAAATCATTCGGATCATCAAGACTCGGATTCCAAAATCCATCGGTTCGTTGACGATCTTTCAGAGCCGCAGCCATTTTTTGAAATGTTTCTATTAACCCTGCACGATGCACATTATTTTCAGGCAAAAGTTGAAGTACACGCGTCAAAGCAGCAATTGCCCATCCATTCCCTCTTGCCCAGTAAGAATCCATTCCGTTTGGGGTCGTATAAGGCGGATCATAGCTTTCGTCCCGATACCACAACCCGGAAGTTGTATTAAATAATCCCCTCGTAACTTTGGTATTAGTATAGAGTTCAAACATCTTGTTGAAATAAGCCGTATCATTTCTCAAAGCACCCAAACGCGCAAATACAGGCATTCCCATGTATAGCGCATCAACCCACCACCAGTCGTCGGACTTTGTACTACTGACCATGGCGTAAATACTGGTTTTTATTGCCTTTATTTTGCTGGAGTCTTTAATTGCGTCCCTGTTGAACAAATCGATATACACCTGACCACAAATCTGATTATCGGCATTTCTGGTAGCAGTTCCACCATTCAATCCCCAGCTGTTATTATTAGCCCACAAATTGGCATATTGTAAATAGCTGTCCTTAGGATAAACGGTATAAAAATCCATGTTTCCGGTAAAATAAGCCGCTCTTGCCCATTGATTATTGCCCGGATTGGGGTTTTGTGATATCCAGTAATCGTTAACCAGTTTCATTTTGCCGATAACATCCGTTTTTGTCGGTAATTGACTGGCATAAGCATTTAAAGAGATCAGTATCCCAATTAAGATATATTTTTTCATTGGTATTAAAACAGGATTTTACAGTTTTCTATTGTTGTTCAATGCTGTTGCAAATATATTGATTAAAGTTTTTAGGTCTGGTGAAAATTCGTTCAATTATGTTGAATAAAAAAAGATGTGATGTTGTGAAGTTTCTGTTTCCAGAAGCAGGTCAGACTACGAAAAACCGGAACAAAGTGTCATCACCATTATTGACATTATTTTCACCTTATATGATATTAAATAGTTCTATATTTGCAAATGGAAATCTTAAGCCTGTTCATTCATCCTTTTATTTAAAACATGAAGAAAACTTTATTACTCTTTGTTATTGCAATTTTTAGTGCGGCTAATTTTTGTTCGGTTACCCAGGCTCAAACCATCATTGGTGGAACTGAAGATCAGGTATCCTCACCCACTGAAGGTGTTGTTAATTCTACGTTTGTGGATGAGTCAACTATGAAAGGTGATCTGTTGCAGATGTTGGCTAATTTTATGACCTATGTAAAAAACGATTATCAGGATGCTTCGGCTGCTAACAGTGCCGGAGAAGCTTGTGGCTATTTTAAAGGAGAAAACACGGCAGGGAGTAATGAACAGGGAGTAAGACCCAATGCGGATCTCTCCATGATCTGTGCTTTTTTGTATAAATATGGACGGGATAAAGTAACACTACCATCGGGCGTGACCTGGACCGATGTGAATAAAATGGCCCGAAGGAGTCTGGTATTTGCCTATTCCACCCATAAAGCCAATAAGTTGAAGACTTGCGCAGCCGGAGATTACTGGGGATCAACAAGTAGTACGGACTATGTTTGGGAAAGTTCTCTGTGGTCCATGTCGGTGGCCTATTCAGCCTATTTCCAATACGATTCGTTGAGTACAGCACAGAAACAAAATGTAGCTAATTTAGTAAAAGCAGAATGTAATTACGAGTTGACCCGTACTATTCCGACAGGCTATTCGGGCGATACGAAAGCGGAAGAGAATGGTTGGGAAACCGATATCTTATCCTGTGCGTTGGGATTATATCCCAATGATGTATTAGCTCCGCAGTGGTACGAACGTTTACGGGCTTTTGCCATAAATTGTTATTCTCAGATTGATGATGCTACTGATGCCACCGTTATTGACCCTGACTACAACAGCAAAACAGTTAAGGATCTTTATATCGGTAAAAACCTGTTCGATGATTATACCTTGCAGAATCACAACTATTTCCATAGCTCTTATCAGAATGTGGTCATGCAGGAGTTAGGCGAAGGTTTCTTAGCCATGAAATTGTTTCAAACCGGAATGACCGGTTCTGAGAAATGGAAAACAAATGCATTGTTGCACAACAATCAGAAAGTGATGGACAATGTACTCAATGAACTTGCTTTAGCCGATGGTGAGTTGGCCATGCCGAATGGCAATGACTGGAGTTTGTTTCTGTACGACCAGATTACTTCTTACTCAACCATGGCTTGTTTCCTGAAAGACCCGAATGCATTGATGTTGGAAAATCAGGTGTATAAATATATCAAAGCCCGACAGACAACCACTACTGATGGCAGCTGGTTGTTGCGTGCGGACGTGGGTGCTCGCCGTATGGGTGTTGAAGCACACCGCGTAATGATGACCTGGCTTATGCACGAAATGGCTTCAACTGCAAGTATCACACCATCTAATTGGAATGATTTCAGAAGAAATCATGAAGCAGCCAAACTGTTTACATCACAAAATATAGTGAAAGCATATACCAAAGATCGTTTCAGCTGTTTCTCGTGGAGTGCCGGGATTAGTAGTTATACCGGCTATTTCACTCCGGACAGTCCTGATAAAAACAAAATTGTAGTTCCTTACAGAATGAATAATACAGGGAACATACTGGGGTGGTATTTAGTAAGCGGAAAAGCAACGAATGCAACACCTGTAACCAGTGGGATTTATAACTTACAAGGAAATAGTTACACTATGAATGGGGTTATCAATACAAATGATGCCTCGTTGACAAATAATTTTGCCATTTATTCTACTCCTGGAAATGCGCTGATTTACCTGGACTATGTAAAAGCCAACAGTGCTGTAACAATTACCGGTGCCCGGGGAGGATTGATGGCAATTAGTACTGATGATCTTACTAAATTGCAACGGACTATTTATCATAGTAATGGTCGTTATCAGAGCAATGGAGCCAGCACCGTTACTTTCGCT
>JAQTOL010000085.1 GCA_028748945.1 Paludibacter sp. | reverse complement strand
CATAAAAATTAAAGCCGATGGTAAAAATGTTCCGTTGGTTGCCGTTCTGAAACAACCCAACGCGAATTTAATTGATGTTGCTGCACGGGTTTCCGAAAAAGTAGACGAGCTCAATAAAATTCTCCCAAAAGGGGTCGTACTGAAACCTTATTACAATCAGGCTGAATTTGTGCACGACAGCATTCGCAGCATTATTGATGTGCTGTGGATTGGATTGGTACTGGCCATTGTTGTGGTGCTTTTATTCTTGCGTTCAATAAAAGCAGGAACTGTTTTGTTGATAACCATTCCGCTCACACTCGCACTCACTTTTCTGGCGCTCACGGTTGTTGGTTTCGATTTTAATATTATGACCATTGGTGCCATAGCTGCATCCATCGGATTGATAATTGACGATGCGATTATTGTCGTGGAACAGATTCACCGAACGCATGAAGAATATCCGGATCGGAAACCGAAGGAATTGGTAGGCAAAGCCATTCAGTTCCTGCTGCCTTCCATGGTCAGCTCCTCGTTAAGTACCATCGTGATTCTTTTTCCTTTTGAATTGATGTCCGGGGTGGCAGGTGCTTATTTCAAGATTCTTACCGAGACCATGATCATCACGCTGGCTTGTTCATTTATCGTTACCTGGCTCGGATTACCAGTCATTTATCTGTTATTATCCAAAAATAAAGCCTTCTCTGAAAAGACTGAAGTTCATCCGGTTAAAACACACAGTTGGATCAACTTTTTTATCTCACGTCCCATGTTCAGTGTGGGTTTTGTATTGATACTGATAATAAGTCTGGTACTTATATTGCCAAAATTACAAACCGGTTTTTTGCCCGATATGGATGAAGGCTCCATCGTAATGGATTATAATTCCCCTCCGGGAACTTCGCTCGAAGAAACCGACCGAATGCTCAATGAAGTCGATCAGATTTTAGATAAAACGCCGGAAGTGAAAACTTATTCACGCCGTACCGGAACACAAATGGGATTTTTTATTACCGAACCGAACCGGGGCGATTATCTGATTGAATTAAATAAAAATCGAAAGAAAAGCACCGATCAGGTTTCGGATGAAATTCGGAAGAAAGTAGAAAAAGCGTTGCCGGCGCTGACAGTAGATTTTGGCCAGGTAATTACCGATATGCTGGGCGATTTGATGAGCAGTGTGCAACCCGTTGAAATAAAAATCTTCGGAGATAATACTGAAAAGTTGCAGGCATTGTCAAGGCAGGTTGCCGACAGTCTTGAAACAGTAAAAGGAACTGCCGACGTTTTCGATGGCATTGTCATTGCCGGGCCGATGTTAAAAATAATTCCAAACGAAGCGGTGTTGAAACAGTACGGGCTTACACCTTCCGATCTGCAAAGTCAAATGGAAACCTATCTATCCGGTCAGGTAGTTGGTTCCATCCCCGAAAAGGAGCAATTAACCGATATCCGTATGATTTTCCCCCTGAATAATCAAACGCCGGTTGCTAAAATGAAAGAAGTGAAAATTTGCACATCGACCGGTGATTATGTTTCTATCAATCAGTTGGCCGATTTTAGCATTCAAAGCGGAGTTGCCGAAATAGAGCGCGAAAATCTTCAAACCATGGGCGTAGTTTCAGCCCGGTTGAACGAACGTGATTTGGGGAGTGTAATGAAAGATATCCGGCATAAACTGGATCAAATCAGTCTGCCTTCCTCCTACCAGATTGTATATGGCGGTTCTTATGCCGAACAACAACAATCCTTTGCCGAATTGTTGAAGATTTTGTTGATTGCCGCCTTATTGGTTTTTACGGTTGTATTGTTCATGTTCAAAGACCTGAAACTTTCTTTTATTGTCATCTTTATCAGTTCGCTCGGAATTGTCGGTGGTGTTGTGGCCTTATTTATCACCCACTCGGCACTGAATGTAGGCAGTTATACCGGTTTGATTATGATTGTCGGTATTATCGGCGAGAACAGTATCTTTACCATCCAGCAGTTCCTGACAGAATTAAAACATTCCAATGTTAAGCAGGCATTGATTTTTGCCATTTCCGCACGTTTACGTCCAAAATTGATGACAGCTACCGGAGCTATCGTTGCACTGATTCCTTTGGCATTAGGCATTGGCAGTGGCGCACAAATGCATCAATCGCTTGCCATTGCGGTTATTGGCGGATTGATTGTAGCTTTGCCTTTATTATTGATCGTTTTACCCGGTATTTTAATGTTGACCCTGAAAAATAAAAAATTTAAAATTACAGTATAAAATGAATTTAAAATTACAATTTTTGCTTCCATTGCTTGTTTTCTCAATTTTCACATCGGCTCAAAACGATTCGCTGAAAACAACAAAACCTTCGTTTTGGAAAAATAAATCCATTATGCTCGGGTATCAGAATGGATATGTATTTCAAACTAACGATTTTCTACGGGGTCGTAATACCATGGCGACAAGCCTGGATGAATATCAGGATATTTATCTGAAATTATCCAAACAAACCAACGGAGAAAAACTTTGGGAACAATTGTACAAATATCCCAACTGGGGATTTGGAACGTACATTGCCGATTTTTATAATCCGACGGAAATAGGAATGCCCATTGCGCTTTACGGTTTTTTCAATGCACCTTTTGTCCGTTGGAATAAGGGAACATTTAACTACGAAATCAGTTTCGGAGCAACAGCCAACTGGAAATCGTTTAACCCGCTTACCAATCAATACAATGTAGCCATTGGGGCCGGACAATCTTTTTTTATCGATGCCGGATTAAATCTCGATTTCGAATTAAGCAAACATCTCGATTTGTCTGCAGGTTTTAGTTTAACACATTTTTCAAACGGGGCCCTGAAGATCCCTAATTCAGGAATCAATTCCATTGCACCCAAAGTAGCCTTGAAATATAACCTGTACGATCGCCCTAAATTCATCAAACAGGAACTTCCTAAGTTTATACCTACCAACGAATGGGAAATAAGTTCCTTTGTCAGTACCAAAAATCTCGTTTTCGACACACTGACCAATACCAGTATTTTAGAAAAATACGAAGGAGCCTACTTCACAGTCATGGGGATCACAGCCACGTTTAACCGTCGGATAAGTCCGAAATCGAAAATTGGTATCGGAGTAAACTTTGCCTACAACGAATCGGTAAACGGTCAGATTGCCATTCAAAACAATGATATCGTGGATGTTGATGGACCTTTTATGGAAAAATTTCAAATCAGTATTTTCCCATCCTATGAGTTGGTTGTCAATAAAATGTCGTTGGTACTTCAACCGGCTTTTTATATCTATCGTAAACAGTTTAAAAACCAGTCCCCCACCTTTCACCAACGTATCGGGTTAAAATACCACGTAACCGATGACATATTTGTGGGTATTATGTTGCGCGATTATGCGTTCCATGTTTCCGATTTTATTGAATGGACTGTTGGCTATTCGATTGGGGGAAAATAAAAAAAGGAAATCGTAAAAATATCAAAATAAATCAGCCTGACAGAATATCCTGTCAGGCTGATTTGCATCAAAAGCTTATAATATATAACTCATAAGAACGTTTAGCAATAAATTTGCATATTACTTAACAAATATATCAATATAATATTGCAAAAACGAAATTTATTTCTCATCTTTGTAACATTGTTAAACCCTGATCTTTACATACAAAAAAACAATAATAAATATCACACAAAAAGTAATCACATGTTAAAAAGAACTTTAGTTTTTGTTTCACTCATTCATTTAGTATTCAGTATGAGTATTGTTTCCGGCCAAACAGCTTATCAAAATGGTTGGGATGCTTTTTCAAAAAATGATCGTATAGAAGCACGCAAGTATTTTACTCAGGCCATTTCCGATCCGGTTACAAGTTCCGATGCATATTTGAGTCTGAGTTTACTCGATTGGAACGAAAATAAGCTTGAAGCAGCATTTGATAATTTTAAAAAATTCTACGAAACATCTTCACATCCTTATCCGTATTTTTACGCGATGAGTGCATTACCTTTCGTATTTGATGCGGATAAAATAATGACGGCGGAAAAACTGGCATTTTTTGAAAAAATTGTTGACGACCCCAACATGAATGGAACGCTAAAAGCTATGATTTATGAGAGAATCGGATCACACTACGAAAATACGAATAACATGAAAAAAGCCATTGAGTATTATGACAAGATGGGAACAATAAACCATTGGCAGGTACTTGGTAATTTTGATAATACTTCAGGAAGCGGGTTTTCAAAAGACTGGGGGGTTATTTCTAAAGCACATGAAACAGATGTTTTCAAAAACAAAGTGGGGGCGGTTGTAAACTGGTATTCACCAGTTTACAACAATTTGAATAATTGGTTTTATTTTGACTATTATTTTAATCTGAATAATACAATTATATATGCTCAATCGTTCGTGAATAGTGTTGTAGATCAAGATGTTTACTTACGTGCTGGAACTTCGGGATCATTAAAAATATGGATAAATGATGCTCTGGTATCAGCCGTACCAGAAGAACGGAACTGCGATTTGGATATATACAGTTACAAAGTTAAACTTAACAAAGGAAATAATCGTATTTTGGTACAAATCGGACAAAGTGAAATAGACAGGGCAAATTTTCTGATAAGAATTACTGACGAAAAAGCGAATGCGTTGACTAATATTACCAGTTCTGATGTTTATTCGGATTATTCAAAATCGACAGAGAAATATTCATGCGAGATATTACCATTTTTTCCTGAAAAATACTTCATAGATAAAATACATTCGAACAATGATAATCCATTAGATTATATCTTATTAGGAGAAGTATATCTTCGAAATGACAAATCGTACGAAGCAACAAAAACCCTTAAGAATTTAGAATTAAAAACTGGCAAATCTACTTTAAGTTCATATCTGTTGTACGAAGCATTTATTAGAGCCCAAAATCAGACTGATTATGAGAAAGAAATGGAAACGATAAAAAATACCGATCCCAATTCATTTTTCAGCCTTCAAACGAAATATAACGAAGCAATTAAATCTGAGAAATATTCGGAAGCTGATCAAATTTACAAAAAAGTAGAAGAGTTATACGGTTCTAGTCTTATTACAGATACCTGGTCTCTGTCAATTGCTTCATACCAAAAACGGTCGGATGATGTAATTTCAATGGCCAAAGTATTATATAAGAAATATCCTGACCAGTTCGAATACATGAATCTTAATTATATAATAGAAAAAGAAGTTTATAAAAATCCTAAAGGAGCCCTCCGGATTTTAGAAGATTTTTGCAAAAAATATGATAATTCGGATGCCGTGGAATTACTAGCTAAAGCTTATATGGAGCAGGGAAATACGACAAAAGGTTTGTTAACGAGATACAAACAGATTGAAAAACTGCCCTATGCAACCGGGTATTATGAGAACCTTATAAATGTATTGTTTGGAATGCAAATGTATAATGAAGCACTCGCTTTATCCGACAAGGCATTAAAACTAATTCCATTTCTCCCCAATGTATACACTAACCGCGGATACATCTATAAAAACTTAAATGATCCTGAGAAAGCAAAGGAGAACTTCAGGAAATCGATTTACTATGCTCCAACAAGCTACGATTCACGAACCCAATTACGTTTGCTTGAGAATAAAAAAGAAGTGTACGATCTTTTTCCGAAGAACGATTTACAGAAAATAATATCCAATAGTCCAACTGGTAAAGATTATCCTGACGATAATTCTATCATTTTATTGAAAGATTATCAACAAGTTGTTTATCCCGAAGGTGCTAAAGAATTCCATATGGAACTTGCGGTAAAAATTCTGAAACAATCGGGGATTGAACTCTGGAAAGAATATGGAATCGGTTACAACAGTTACAACCAAAAATTAATAATAGACAAAGCAGAGGTTGTGAAAGCGAATGGAAGTATAGTAAAAGCGGAAACAGATAATGACAATCAGGTTGTATTTACCAATATGGAAGTGAATGATGTACTTCATATAGAGTACAGAATACAGGATATGTCAACTGGAAAACTGGCCAGTCAGTTTTTTGATCATTTTCTGTTTCAGTATTCCATCCCAACAGTTAATTGCCACTTCAGTTTACTTGTTCCTGAAAACAGAGAATTCAACAATATTGTAAC
The DNA here is from genome assembly GCA_028748945.1 of Paludibacter sp. Classification (GTDB taxonomy): domain Bacteria; phylum Bacteroidota; class Bacteroidia; order Bacteroidales; family Paludibacteraceae; genus Paludibacter. The sequence goes on along the minus strand of JAQTOL010000085.1, from coordinate 3,905 downwards.
AAATGGATCAATAGAACCTATAATAAGTACAGTTGAAAATATGAAGCTTTACAGGTGGGAATTGAACAACCAACCCGCCTTAAAAGATGAACCTTACATGAGTGCGTTTGTTGATGTTGTACCAACCTTGTTTTATAGTAGCCTACCCGATTGGAAATATGTAAGCGATTGGTATAAAGATCTTACTACAAGTAAATTTAATTCTGATTATGTATTAAAAGAAACGTTAGCAGGATTATTAAATGGCAAGGAAAATCTGACAAATCTGGAGAAAGCCAAGATCTTTTACAATTATATTCTTGAAAATATCACCTATTCAAGTGTTAACTTTTTACAGAGTAACTATATACCACAAAAAGCATCACGTACCATCACTACCCGTTTGGGAGACTGTAAAGATTTATCAACACTATTTGTAGCATTGTGCCGTGAATCAGGTATTAGTGCCAATCTGGTACTAATTTCCACACGTAATATCGGTAATCATACATTACCATTACCAAGTATTGGATTTAATCATTGTATAGCACAATTGAATATTGAAAATCAGAAATATTTTCTTGAACTTACAGACAATAATCTATCTTTTGGCTCGGCTCTCAATCAAGATTTGAATTCAGAAATTCTACCAATACCATTTGACAATGAACAGATTGGAAGCAAATTGGAAAATTTTGAATTGACTGATCGCATCTCAAATTCTTCTGTTCGTCAACATAAAATTAATTTTTCAAAAAACGATATGACAATTAATCGTCAATTCAGTTATTATGGAGCCATGGCATCCTATCAACGCAATGATTATAAAAATGTGGGAGCCGATGAACAATTAAAGAAAAAAAACGAATCAATTGCCAAAACGTTTGATGTCGCAACAAAAGTTACAAATCTCAATTTTACAGGACTCGATAATTTGTCTGATAGCGTTTGTACAAGTTACAAAATAGAAGTTAAAAATGCTTTACAAGATGTTGCAGGAATGAAAATTTTCCGACTTCCCTGGTCGGATACCAATTCATTAGACATCGTTTCTGCCGAGGAACGAAAATATCCTTTTGAATTTTGGTCATATCAATCCGAAGATAAAACAACGGAAAAAATTGTTCTGGAATTACCTGAAGGCAAGAAATTTGCTGAAGAACCTCAGAATCAGAAATTCGATTGTCCGGTTGCTTCCTATAGTTTGACTTTCGACACGAAGACGCCAGGGAAGGTTATTATTATACGTTATTTCGAACGAAAAGAAGATCAGATTAATACGAAGGATTACAGTTCATTCCGTGAGTTTTTAAATAATGTAAGCGAAAGCGATAATAAACAATACGCTTTTAAATAAAAAAACAGGCTCTATTTATACCCATAACATGAGAAGAGCTTTGTTCAGCTACACAAAAAAGACCGCTTCAATTCCTGAAGCGGTCTTTTTAATATTTTATTCACAAGGTAGATTTGAATCAACTCATGAACATATTCGATTTTAATCTTTAAATTTCGCACTCAAAAACTCGCGGTTCAAACGGGCGATATGCGAAATTGAAACGTTTTTAGGACATTCGGCTTCGCAGGCTCCGGTGTTGGTACAGTTACCAAAACCAAGTTCATCCATTTTAGCTACCATTGCTTTAGCACGGTGAGCAGCTTCAACTTTTCCCTGAGGAAGTAAAGCCAGCTGGCTTACTTTAGCTGCCACAAATAACATAGCCGAACTGTTTTTACATGCTGCAGCGCAAGCGCCACATCCAATACAGGAAGCGGCATCCATGGCTTCATCGGCATCTACCTTTGCAATCGGAATAGAATTTGCATCCGGAACTCCACCTGTATTGATGGATACGTAACCTCCGGCCTGAATAATTTTATCGAAAGCACCACGATCCACCATCAAATCCCTGATAATAGGAAATGCTGCCGAACGCCAGGGTTCAATAACAATGGTTTGACCGTCTTTAAAATTACGCATGTGTAACTGGCAAGTCGTAATTTCACCATCCGGTCCGTGCGGATGACCGTTGATATACAAACTGCACATACCGCAGATACCTTCGCGGCAATCATGGTCAAAAGCAATCGGCACTTTGCGTTCGCTGATTAATCGTTCGTTAAGCACATCCATCATTTCGAGGAATGAACTGTCGGTGGAAACATTATCCAATTTATAGGTCTCGAATTTACCTTTTTCATTCGGACCTACCTGACGCCAAATTTTTAGCGTTACATTTATATTCTTTTCCATATTATAAGCCCCCTTTAATTCCCCCGAAGGGGGAAAATGAAGTTAGTAACTTTATTTTAATATTGATAATATTTTATATATAAGCTCTTAAAGCCTCCCCTTGGGGAGGTTGGAGGGGCCTACGATTTATAATTTCTTTGTTGACGGTGAATAAATTCATATTCCAACGCTTCTTTCAACAATTCGGGTTCCTCACCTTCACCTTTAAATTTCCAGCACGAAGCAAATGAGAAATCTTCATCGTTTCGCAATGCTTCACCTTCGGGTGTCTGATATTCTTCACGGAAGTGACCACCGCACGACTCTTCACGCATCAATGCATCACGTGCCATCAATTCTCCGATTTCAATAAAATCAGCCAGGCGAAGGGCTTTTTCCAATTCGTTATTCAAATCAACTTCTTTTCCGGGAATATAAACATTGCTCCAGAATTCTTTCCGAACTTCTTTGATTTTCTCCAACGCATGTTCCAGACCTGCTTTGTTACGACCCATTCCGACAAAATCCCACATAATCAAGCCAAGTTCACGGTGAATGGAATCAACCGATTTCTTACCCTGAATACTCATCAACTTCTTTATCTTATCATTCACGGCTTTTTCAGCTTCATCGAATTCAGGAAGGTCGGTACTTAAACGCGGTACCTGAATCTGATCGGCCAAATAATTTTGAATAGTGTAAGGCAATATGAAATATCCGTCGGCCAAACCCTGCATCAATGCAGATGCTCCCAAACGGTTGGCACCGTGATCGGAGAAGTTGGCTTCACCAATACAGAACAGTCCTTTTACCGAAGTTTGTAATTCATAATCCACCCAAATTCCACCCATGCAATAATGAATGGCCGGATAGATCATCATCGGGGTTCTATATGGATTATCATCAACTATTTTTTCATACATTTGAAAAAGGTTACCGTAACGGGCACGAATCACGCTCTCTCCTAAACGATCAATCGCTTCAGAAAAGTCAAGATATACTGCTAATCCGGTGTTTCCAACTCCAAAACCGGCATCGCAACGTTCCTTGGCAGCACGTGAAGCCACGTCGCGAGGAACCAGATTACCGAAAGCAGGATAACGACGCTCCAAATAATAATCACGTTCGTCTTCCGATAAATCGGTTGCTTTTTTCTTTCCTGCACGGATAGCTTCAGCATCATCTTTTTTCTTTGGCACCCAGATACGGCCATCGTTACGAAGTGATTCCGACATCAAAGTCAGTTTCGATTGAAATTCTCCGTGAACAGGAATACAGGTCGGGTGAATCTGAGCATAAGCAGGGTTTGCAAAATAAGCTCCTTTTTTATACATCTGAATGGCTGCAGAACCGTTCGAAGCCATTGCGTTGGTAGAAAGGAAGAAAGTATTTCCGTAACCTCCCGAACCGACAACTACCGCGTGAGCGAAGAAACGTTCCACTTTTCCTGTAACCAGATTGCGGGCAATGATACCCCGGGCGCGGCCTTCAATAACGACCACATCCAACATTTCGTAGCGCGAATATAATTTCACTGCCCCTTTCCCGATTTGGCGGCTTAAAGCCGAATAAGCACCCAGCAACAATTGTTGTCCGGTTTGTCCTTTAGCGTAAAAAGTACGTGACACCTGTGCTCCACCAAACGAACGGTTATCTAACAAACCGCCGTATTCGCGTGCAAAAGGAACACCCT
>JAQTOL010000084.1 GCA_028748945.1 Paludibacter sp. | reverse complement strand
TAAAATGCCACACAGGCAATTAACATGGTGGGAAATTCGAGTAGTTTAAAAAAAACGAAAACCTTTTTCTTGGAATGAATAACGGCTAACCGTCCGCCAAGGGGAGAAAGGAAAAGGTAAGGAACAATTAATGATGCAGAAACAATGGAGATAAGTTGCGATTGGGTTAACCAATTGGGCATAGTCCAACTTACAGCAATAAAAATAATGCTGTTTTTCAATAGATTATCATTAAATATTCCTAAGAAATTACTTGCAAAGAGTGCTGTCCACTTACCTCGGATTATTGCCATGTGAATTTATTTCCTGGTTCAATAACTTGTTAATCACCATTTAGTAAATGGATTTTTCACTAACATGGCATTGTAATATTTCCGGTCACTGGTCACTTCTTCACCAAGCCACGCAGGTTTAATGAAATTTTCATTTTCAAAGTTTAACTCAATTTCAGCAACAATTAATCCTTGGTTATCACCCTGAAATTCATCCACTTCAAAAGTATGATCACCTGATTTCACAAGGAAACGGGTTTTATCAATCACTCCCGGCTCGCATAATTTTAAAAGCTCTTCCACGTCTGCAACCGGAATTTCCTTTTCCCATTCAAACCGGCTGATTCCGGATGCATCAGCTTTACCTTTTATGGTGATAAATCCCTGATTACCTTTGATTCGAACTCTTACGGTTCGTTCCGGGTCAGACGATAAATATCCTTGTTTTATTGTGAACTTTTTAAAGGCATCTATCTTAAAATCACCCAGAACTAAAAATTTTCTTTCTATTTCCTGTGCCATATTTTTATAGTCTCATAAAAAACAAAGATACAATTTTGAAGTGATATGACAAGTATAAGGATTTCGTATCCTAAAAAAACAAATGATTAGATATTGAATTTGAATAGATCTATCCGTAATCTGATTTTATGAATTATACTGTACGATTTTAATTTTTCGGGTACAAAAAAACCGCTCTCGAATTATTCTTAAGCGGTTTTATTTAATTATACAATGTTGAATTGATTATCTGCTCTGTTCTTTTGCCCAACTGTCTTTCAGCGAAACGGTACGGTTGAATACCAGTTTATCCGGTGTTGAATCCAAATCTACGTTGAAATATCCAATCCGTTGAAATTGAAAATGATCCAACGGTTTCGCACTGTTCAAAGAAGACTCCACTTTACAATTTGTGAGCACTTTCAGCGAATCAGGATTCAATAATTCACGGAAATCACGTTCATCGGCCGATGGATTTTCGACACTAAACAAACGATCGTATAAACGCACTTCAGCGTTTAAACAATGAGCAACGGAGACCCAATGAAGAGTTCCTTTTACTTTACGGCTCGATTCGGGCATTCCGCTTTTTGTCTGTGAATCATATTCACAATAGATTTCCTCCACCTGTCCATCAGCATCTTTTTTGAAACCTGTACATTTCACAATATATGCACTCTTCAATCGAACTTCCTGACCAGGTGTCATACGGAAGTATTTTTTTGGAGCTTCTTCCATGAAATCTTCACGTTCAATATACAGTTCTCCCGAGAATGCAATTTTATGGGTGCCTGCCGATTCATCCTCCGGATTATTCACTGCCTCCATCATTTCCACCTGATTTTCAGGATAATTACTAATGATGAGTTTTACAGGATTAATAACAGCATTAACACGGGCAGCCGTTTTATTTAGATTTTCCCTAACCGAGTGTTCAAGTAAACCAATATCATTTTGAGCTTCGAATTTGGTAAACCCAATTTTATCAATAAAATTATGAATTGATTCAGGCGAAAAACCACGACGACGCAAACCGCATATGGTGGGCATACGGGGGTCGTCCCAGCCGCTTACCAAACCCTCCTGAACCAATTGTAACATTTTTCGTTTGCTCATCACCGTATAAGTGATGTTTAAGCGATTGAATTCAATTTGACGGGGACGATAATCAGAATCTCTGAATTGGTCAATGAACCAATCGTATAGCGGACGATGAACTTCGAACTCCAATGTACAGAGTGAATGTGTTACACCTTCGAAATAATCCGATTGGCCATGAGCATAATCGTACATTGGATAAGCTTTCCAGGTCCAACCGGTACGGTGATGCGGGTGAGAATTAATAACGCGGTACATTAACGGATCGCGAAAATGCATATTCGAAGAAGCCATATCTATTTTAGCACGTAATACCATGGCACCTTCGGGAACTTCTCCGGAATTCATTTTTTGAAAAAGTTCCAGATTTTCAGCTATCGGACGATTGCGGTACGGACTTTCTGTACCGGGTGTAGTTGGAGTTCCTTTTTGTTTAGCAATCGTTTCTGCGGATTGTTCATCCACATATGCCTTTCCCTTTTTAATTAAATCAACCGCTAAATCCCAGAGTTGTTGGAAATAATCGGACGCATAATATATATTTTTCCAATGGTAACCAAGCCATTGAATATCTTCCTGAATGGAATCAACGTATTCCACATCTTCTTTAACCGGATTTGTATCATCAAAACGAAGATTACAATATCCACCGTAATTATCAGCAATACCAAAGTCAAGACAAATGGCTTTAGCATGCCCTATGTGAAGATAACCGTTTGGTTCGGGTGGAAAACGGGTTTGAATTCGTCCTCCGTTTTTACCATCTTTCAGATTTTGTTCCACAAAAGCTTCAATAAAATTCAGGCTCTTTTTTGGAGATTCTTCAATATTTTCAGTTGTCATAATATAAGAGGTAAGAGCTAAGGAGTAAGAGGCAAGTATTTTAACTACTTGATTCTTACCTGTTACTCCTTATTCTGTTTATTCAAAATATCCTTTAATAATTCCGCGTGGAGAGTTCTTGATAAAAAGCAAAATTTCATCGCGTTCCTTTGTAGCAGGAAGCTCAGCCTGAACGCGTTCAATGGCATGTGAAGTATTCATCCCTGACAAATAAATATAACGATAAACATCCTGTATATCACGTATTTGTTCATTTGTGTATCCCCGGCGACGAAGACCTATAGAATTAATTCCGGCATAGGATAGTGGTTCACGTCCTGCAGTTACAAAAGGAGGTACATCTTTTCCAATTTTTGAACCACCCTGAATCATCACATGTGATCCGATACGTGTGAATTGATGAACCAAACAGCCTCCACTTAAAATAGCAAAATCGTTTACTTCCACTTCACCGGCAAGCTGGGTCGCATTGCCCATAATTACATTATTACCAACGACACAATCATGAGCTACATGGCAATAAGCCATAATCAGACAATTATCTCCGACTATCGTTTTTCCTCTTGCAGCAGTTCCCCGGTTAATTGTTACAAATTCACGAATGGTCGTATTATCACCAATAATTGCAAGCGAATCTTCTCCTTTAAATTTTAAGTCTTGTGGAATTGCTCCAATGACTGCACCCGGAAATATTTTACAGTTTTTTCCAATTCTTACACCTTCTAATATTGTCACGTTGGAGCCAATTTGTGTTCCTTCGCCAATAACCACATTTTTATCTATTGTTACAAAAGGTTCAACAACAACAGTTGCTGCGATTTTTGCATCAGGATGAATATATGCTAATGGTTGTTTCATTTTTCTTTATTTTGTTCAGTTTTTAGGGTAGGAGTTATTTATTCTTCACAATCTGAGCCATAAATTCGGCTTCACAAACAATTTTACCACCTACGAAAGCATGACCTCTCATAAGAGCACAACCTCTACGCATTGGTTCGGGCATGTCCAAATGGAAAATAACCGTATCACCGGGAACAACCTTCTGGCGAAATTTCACATTATCAATTTTCAGAAAATAGGTGGAATAACGCTCCGGCTCTTCAATGGAATTCAAAACCATCAATCCGCCGGTTTGAGCCATAGCTTCTACAAGCAAAACTCCCGGCATAACAGGTTCATCAGGAAAATGCCCCATAAAAAAGGTCTCATTTACAGTCACATTTTTAACCCCAACTATTACATTTTGACGAATTTCAATTATTTTATCAACCAATAAAAAAGGCCAACGATGAGGTAACAATTTTCTAATCGCATTTACATCCATAATCGGAGCGATAGTATCGTCATAAAAAGGTGCCTGTATTTCTTGTTTTTTGATGTCTTTTCGAATTAATTTCGCTACATCTGTATTTATTTTATGTCCCGGATAAGTGGCAATGACTTTTCCACGAATGGGTTTCCCTATTAATGCCAAATCTCCAATAACATCCAGCAGTTTATGAGTTGCAGGTTCGTTATCAAATTTCAGGCCTCCATTTAAATAACCCAATTTGTTCGCATCATGATGCGGTTGATCCATCAAATCTGCCAATTTATCCATGTCCGCTTGCGGCATTGCCCTGTCATAAATAACAATCGCATTCTTTAAATCACCACCCTTAATCAGATTCATATTAACCAGAGGCTCAATTTCATGTACAAAAACAAAAGTTCTTGCTTTCGAAATTTCCTCTTCATATACATCCAGAGAGGACATGCTTGCAAACTGATTCGGTAAAACAGAGGATTTGAATCCAATATGAACATCTACACTAAAAATATCATCCGGTAAAATAGTAATTTTTGCTCCGGTTTCAGGTACGAAGTATTCAATTTTTTTACGAACAATATAATAATCCTTTTCGGCCGATTGTTCTTCAATTCCAACCTTCCGGATTCCTTCAACAAAGTATTTTGCACTTCCATCCAGAATTGGGAATTCAGGTGCATCGACTTCCAGCATACAGTTATCAATACCAAGCGCATAAAGTGCTGACAAGACATGTTCGATGGTACTAACTTGCATATCCCCTTTTCTTAAAACCGTTCCACGCGTTGTCTCCGTAACATTCTCTGCAAGTGCATCCATCTGTGGTTCACCTGGTAAGTCTATCCGTTTAATTTTAACTCCATGATCTTCGGGAGCCGGGACGAATGTTAGATTTATTTCCAATCCGGAGTGTAAACCTTTTCCGGCAAGTGTAAAACTTTGTTTAAGCGTTGTTTGTTTTGACATATGTTATAAGAGAAGCTATTTTAATCTGTTTTCTAAATCCTGTATTTGTTTTTGTAAATCGTAAACTGCTTTTTGTAGCTCGGGTAGATTTTTATATACTATCGATGATCTATGAAAAACCCCCAGCGGTACCGCAGGATAACCCTGTAAAACCTGATTAGGTATTTTTATTGATTTTGGAACACCTGTTTGTGCGCCAAAGATTGTTCCATCGGCTATGTTTAAGTGTCCTGCAATACCAACCTGGCCTGCTAAAACACATCTTTTTCCTATTTTGGTAGAACCGGAGATTCCTGTCTGAGCTGCAATGACTGTATTCTCACCAATTTCCACATTATGGGCAATTTGAATGAGATTATCCAGCTTAACACCTTTCCGTATGATTGTACTACCCAACGTAGCTCTGTCAACCACTGTATTTGCTCCAATTTCCACATTATCTTCCACAATAACATTTCCCATTTGGGGAATCTTATTGTATGAACCATCGTCGGTAGGAGCAAAACCAAATCCATCAGAACCAATAACCGAGCCAGAATGAAATATACAGTTATTTCCAATCACACATTCGTTGTAAATCTTTACTCCTGAAAACAATGTTACATTCTCTCCAAGTTGAGCACCCTCTTCTATACAACAATGAGCATGAAGCCTCGCATTTGCTCCAATACTCACACCTTCACCTATATAAACAAAAGGTGCAATATAGGCATTCTCACCAATTGTGGCTGTGGATGACACATAAGCCAGCGGTGAAATTCCGACTTTCTTCGGTTTATTTTGATCAACCAACGACATTAATAAAGCCAGTGATTGATATGCATCGTCTACACGGATAAGCGTTGCCTGAACTTCATTTTCGGGCTTAAAATCTTTATTCACCAACACTATACTTGACTGACAGTCATATATATATTGGGTATATTTTGGATTTGACAAAAAACTTAATGTTCCGGGCTTCCCATCCTCAATTTTGGAAAAAGTACTTACCTTTACCGAGGGATTTCCCAGAATCTCACCTCCTAAAAAATCAGCAATTTGTTGAGCAGTAAACTCCATATTAAAAAATTTGGTTGCAAAAGTACTAAACTATTTTCAATATTCTGTAATGAAAAGGAAGCTATTTCCAAATCGCATGTAGTGAATACTTAATAAAACTGTAATATAACAGCGGGTTGACCTAAGATTACAATTTGAAATAACAAAAATAATATTTCTCAACCTTTTTTGTTAACACAGTGATGTTTAACATGTCTGATGCATCGGCTATGTCTTTAATAGTCCCATCTTTAAATAAAATATTAATATTATCGTCTTCAGGGCTATAGGTATCGGTACTAACGATTTCTTCACCTAAAAAGTATTTTGCATCGTGAATACTTATTCCAAAATGATCTGCGTATTGAACCAGGTACGGTTGCATTTTATCTTCTTTGACCGATTCTGTTCCGATTTTTACCTTGAACAAACGCCTGTTTGTAAATGCTTTACATAATGTTGACAATACTATATCGGAATGGGACGACCAGACTTTTATGGAACAAATCACATCCGAATCATCAAGTAATGCAAAATTATTCATCGGCTCATCCGAGACCATAAAATTCAGCTCATTGATCTCATTGTAAAGAAAATAGTGCAAAGCCGGCGAAGCAAAAAGCGATTCCCCTTTTGTTGCCAATTCTTTGGCTCGTTTCAAAATATTCAAAAGCATTTGTTCGGCCGCTACTGAAGTTTTGTGGAGATACACCTGCCAATACATTAATCTGCGGGCTACCAGAAACTTTTCAATAGAATAAATACCCTTGGCTTCAATGACCAGTTTGTCATTATGGATGTTTAACATTTTAATTATTCGGGCCGCACCGATTATTCCTTCGCTTACACCCGAAAAAAAACTGTCACGGCTCAAATAATCCAGCCTGTCCATATCCAGTTGACTGGAAACTAACTGATGTAAAAACTTTTTTGGATACCTGTTAGTAAAAATTTCCAATGCTAAATCCAGCTTACCATCCATTTCGCTGTTTATTTTCTGCATCATCCATAGCGAAATTTCTTCGTGACTTATTCCTTTAACCAGACTATGTTCCAAAGTATGTGAAAAAGGTCCGTGACCAATATCATGCAAAAGGATACAAGCCCGCACCGCTTCAGCTTCGGGCGCTGTAATTTCATGCCCTTCCTGTTGCAATTGCGCGATGGCTTCCCCCATAAGATGCATAGCACCTAACGAATGTTGCAGGCGGGTGTGCTGTGCACCTGGATAAACAAATGAGGTTAACCCAAGTTGTTTGATCCGGTTTAATCGTTGAAAGTACGGATGCTGAATTATATCATACAAAAAGTCATTCGGGATATTGATAAAACCGAAAACCGGGTCGTTGATAATTTTTCTCTTGTTAGGTATTTTCATAAGCCCCACAACCTCCCCAAGGGGAGGCTTTTAATTAGTTTTGTTCAATTATCATTTAAATTTTCTAACTCTTAAAGTCCCCCTCCGGGGGATTTAGGGGGCTATATTTAGTATGTAAATGAGCCATTTCCAGCATTTCTGTGTAGACGAAATGCTCAATCGTTCATCCGGTGAATGTACGCCATACATTTGAGGCCCAATGGAGATCATATCAAGATGCGGATATTTTTCAAGGAAAAGCCCACATTCCAAACCGGCATGAATCGCGCGAATTTTCGGTTCATCTGTAAAAAGCTTCAGGTAACTTTCCTTTGCCACTGATAAAATTTCGGATTTCAGGTTTGGTTTCCAACCTGGATAACCTTCTCCATGCGTGGATATTGCTCCTGCCAGAGTCATCACGGCTTCCACCTGATTAGCAATATCGTATTTTGAAGATTCCACCGAACTTCGTTGACTGGTGGTAATGAGAACAAAATTGTCAGGTTGCATTTTTACAGAAGCCAAATTGGTGGAGGTTTCCACCAGACCCGGCATGTCTTTACTCATGGCTATAACACCATGAGGACAAGCATAAAGCACATTCAATAAGCCATTCGAAGTTTTTTTATCGATAACAGTTTCAGGTAGTTTTTCCGATTCGAGTACAAGTTGCATTTTAGGATCCGTTTCACTGAATTCATTTTCTACATCGGCAATGTAATGGTTTAACATCACACGTATATTTTCTTTTTCGGAATATGGCACCGAAGCGGTGGCATTTGCTTCGCGGGGAATGGCATTTCTCAGGTTGCCACCATCGAAGGTATGAAGTCTTAAATCCATTATTTTATTTACATTCCAAAGGAAACGGTTCAGAATTTTATTGGCATTGCCGCGTCCTTTGTCAATATCATCGCCCGAATGTCCACCCGTTAGTCCTTTCACTGAAACATTAAATGCAAAATATCCATCAGGCGATTTTTCTGAGGTATAAGGCAACAGTGATGTCGTATCGATTCCACCGGCACAACCCACAAAAATTTCTCCATCGTCTTCCGAATCAAGATTGATCAACACTTCGCCTTTCAGTATTTTGTTATCTAATGCAAAAGCTCCGGTAAGACCGGTTTCTTCATCAACAGTAAATAAACATTCCAAAGCCGGATGTTTCAAATCATCGGAAGCAAGCACAGCCAGCATCATCGACATCCCGATACCATTATCAGCACCCAGCGTTGTCCCTTCTGCTTTTACCCAATCCCCATCAATATAGGTTTGAATCGGGTCGGTTTCGAAATTGAACTGCTTATCGCTGTTTTTTTCACAAACCATATCCATGTGCGCCTGAAGAATTACAATTTTCCTATTTTCATAACCAGCAGTTGGTGGTTTGCATATTAATACATTACCTGCAGCATCAATTTTGGATTCTAACTTATGTTTATTGCTAAATCCTATCAAATAGTCTATTACCTTTGCTTCTTTTTTTGAAGGTCGTGGAATTTGAGTTATATCGTGAAAAAAATGCCATACTTTTTGAGGTTCCAGTGTTTTCATTTATCTTTTTTTGAAATAATATTGAATACGTGAATTACAAAGGTAGAAAAAAGTTAATGTTATTTGGCAGTTTAATAGTTGTAATATGTTGTTTTATGATTTAAAGTTAATCAGTTAGATAGTTTTAACACGACTCAGCTTAAAATAAGCAAAAAGCCCAATCTTTTTTGAAGACTGGACTTTCTGCAAAATCAAAATTAACTATTTATTGTAACTTAATCTCTCCTTTCGGTATTTTCATTTCTCTTATATTTGAGCTTCCTGCATTTCCTAATTTATAGGTAAGATTATAGGTTTCATTTTCGGTAGTTGTAAATTCGTGCGTATGAATCACCAAATTAACTGAATCACCAACAGCCAATGGTTGTAATGAACTCAGGTCAAACGAAACAACTCCCCACTTTGAATAAGTAGCATAATCATTATTAGCATTATGCCGGAATTCCAGATGAACTTTATCATCGGTATAGGTTTTTGTGCTGTCCGATACCAGATTGATATAATGGATTTGATTGTAACCCGGATAAACAAATTCGACATTCAGGTAATTGCTCCCTACCCACATATCCCTGATTTCAATCTGATCGTTCCCAATGCTATCCTGAGTTTCAGGTGTTATTTTAAAAATCCCTTTTGTAAGCACCTCATAAACATCGTTTAGTTGCACTTTGTGGTTGTATAGATTACTGTTATCAACTGTCGATAAAATGTTGTAAACAGCAATGATCCGCTGCCCGTCTTTGGGACGATAATACGGAAAATTAGTCGAGGTAATCCACATTTTGTCATTATTATCCAGTTTAAAATAAAATCCGGAACTCTGATTCGGATTTTCAACTGTTGCTATATTTGTGAAATTGGATTGAAAATACTCATTATTGTCGTCATTATTGCAAGCGACTAATAATGCAAGAACCAAAACACTCATCAAAATCTTTTTCATAATACTAACGAATTAAAATACTGATAACTAAAAATAATGTCTAATAACTATTTTATTTCCATTCAAATAAGAAATAATTTGTCTTATTTTATCATGAATTAATCATGAACAATCATAAGATG
>JAQTOL010000083.1 GCA_028748945.1 Paludibacter sp. | reverse complement strand
CCGGCAACACAAAATACTGTATTCAGGGCTGGTGGCCTTGTTTTTATGATCAACGGTTTTATGCCCAGGGCAAAAAAAACGCTGGTTCCGGCAACTACTCAGAGTGATGATTCGGTACCGAATGAAGGTTCGGATGCACTCGTATTAAAGATCAGTGATGGTAACTCCTCCAAAGAAATAAATGTATTGAGTTCAGGAGATCAATATCCCCAACCGACCGTTACTCAATTGAATGATGTAAAAATTTCTGTATTTTATGGTAAAATGCAGATAAAAATTCCGTTCAGTATCACACTGCGTAAATTCGAATTAGAAAGGTATCCCGGCTCAATGAGTCCTTCATCCTATGCCAGTGAAATCACTGTAACCGATAATGAAAACAAAAGTGTCCGCCCTTTCCGTATATACATGAATAATATTTTAAATTACAGAGGATACCGGTTTTTCCAATCTTCGTACGATCAGGATGAAATGGGAACCATACTCTCTGTCAATCACGATTATTGGGGAACGATGGTCACTTATTTAGGTTATTTACTTATGTTAATCGGAATGGTTATGACTTTGTTCAATAAAAACAGCCGGTTCAGAACATTGATGAATCTGACATCTCAGATTCAGATGAACAGGAAAGTGAACAAGACGCTCCTGTTTGTCGCTTTACTTTCTGTTACAAGTGGTTTATTTGCATCCGGTAACGGAATATCAAAAAGCGATCACATCAAATCGTTGAACAGTTTATTGGTTCAGGATGGAGCACAGGGAAGGATTGAGCCCTTATGTTCTTACGCTTCAGATATTTTGCGGAAAATTTCCAAGCATGATACTTATAAAGATATGTCCGGGGTGGAAGTAATCCTGGGCATGTCGGTAAATTCAAGCTATTGGAGTAACGAACCCATTATAAAAGTTGCGAACCCACAACTGGAAGAAGAATTAGGAGCGGTAAAAGGTTATATTTCGTATAATAAGCTTTTTGATTTTGACAAAGGCGGATCGTACAAGTTAAAAGATATAGTAGATAAAATTTACCAAAAACCGGAATCGGAACGAAATAAGTACGAAAAAGAAGCGTTGAATGTGGACGAACGGGTCAACATTTGTACCCAAATCTACCTGAAGAATATGTTAGCTCTGTTCCCAGTACCGGGAGTTGATAATGGAAAATGGACTGTAGCCCAACAATCAACCCTAAGCGGAGTTACTGCTAAAGGAACGGAAGCCTGCCCCTATATTGCTTCCGGTGGTAAAGTTGAAGATATGGGTGGAGCAATGACCGGAATGAATACTGACTCGATTATGAGTGAAGCAAATCCACATGCAGGCATGGGTGAAATGACAGCTGATTCGTCTTTAGGAGTTTGTACCCGTAATTCAGCTACAACAATGAATCTCACCGGCATGACTTCGAATGATAATCTGCTCAATAACTATTTGGACGCCGTTATTCAGGCTGAAAAGTCAGGAAACTGGAGTGATGCCAGCCAAAAGTTGGCTCTTCTAAAAAAATACCAGTTGGATAATGGTGGAAATAACCTTCCATCCCCGGCTAAAATAAATCTCGAAATTTCGTACAATAAATGGGGTATATTTCTTAATCTGGCTATTTCCTATGCGGTTTTAGGTTTAATACTACTTCTCCTCCATTTTTTTTATATATTTAAACCCAATGCAGGTTTGGAAAAAACCCTGAGTTATGCAGTATATCCCCTGGCCTTCCTCTTTCTGATTTATACATTCGGGCTGGCCGTACGGTGGTATATATCGGGTCATGCACCCTGGAGCAACGGATATGAAAGCATGATTTTCGTCGGTTGGGGTTCAAGTTTGTCAGGATTATTATTTGCCCGCAAATCGACACTTGCTTTTTCCGCGACGGCTCTATTGTCGGCAATAGCCTTATCCGTTGCAGGTATGAGCTGGATGAATCCGGAGATAACCAACCTGGTTCCGGTTCTTAAATCCTATTGGTTGGTTGTTCACGTGGCAGTCATTACTTCGAGCTATGGCTTTCTGGCATTGGGAGCCATACTGGGACTCCTTAATTTAATATTGATGGTTGCCCGGACAAAAAAGAATGCCCCTCAACTGAAAGGAAATATTCTGGAAATAAGCTATCTTATAGAGATGACTTTAACCGTCGGATTATTCATGTTAACCGTCGGAACTTTTCTGGGTGGTGTTTGGGCCAATGAGTCGTGGGGTCGCTATTGGGGCTGGGATGCCAAAGAAACCTGGGCACTTGTCAGTGTACTGGTTTATGCAGTTATTCTCCATTTACGATTAATCCCGAAAACAAACAGTCCGTTGGTTTTAAGCACCATGGCGTTAACAGGGTTCAGTTCGATTATTATGACATTTTTGGGCGTAAATTATTACCTTGCGGGTATGCACTCTTATGGTAAAGGTATTCCGCCAACTATTCCAAGCGCCGCATATTTTATCATTGTTGCAATTATTGCGCTTGTGTTTTTTGCCTATAGAGCGGAGAAAAAAAGTAATTCTTAAAACAAAACAAAATTTTGCGCTCGAACAATAATTAGGAAGGTTCTGTGTTTGTTTAAAGTGGATTATCAGAGTGTAAAATAAATTATGTAATTAAGATTGAGTATAAATAATTCACAATGCTGTTCAATTTAAAATCATTACAAATTTAAAGTCTTATATTTGTAATGATTTTAAAAATTAAAGTTGACGGTAGAAATGTTCAAATACACTGACAAGTAACACTTTAAAAAATTAAGAATACAATTAAAAAAGAAATATCAAACCAATAATGACGCGATTTGTTCACAGGCTATCTTTGACCCTCTATTTTTTAATCATCATTCTGGCTATTGTTGTATTAACTTATGCAGGGTACTCGTACTACCATTTGCCGATTGAACATCGGTACGACGATCCGGTAATTTACCATATTTTTAATCCCGGGGGAACTGTCGGACATAACTTAGGTATATATGGAACCATACTTATCGTAGTTGGCCTGTTTGGTTACATGGCGCGTAAAAGAATGAAAATATTTTCCGGAATCGGGCTCTTAAAATACTGGCTTGAATTTCATATTTTCTTGTGTACGTTGGGCTCCGTTTTAGTATTGTTTCATACATCCTTCAAATTTGGAGGCATTGTTTCAATTGGTTTCTGGAGTTTAGTCATTGTCTGGGTGAGTGGAGTGATTGGTAGGTTTATTTATCTTCAGATACCTCGTAGCATCGAAGGACGTGAGTTAAGTTTACAGGAGATTAATGATATAAAAGATGAACTTAATTTAGTATTATTAAATAAGTATCAGATTGATTTTTCAACCATTAAGTCGAGTAAATTTTCTAAAATCAAATTGGAATTGATTTCCAGAAATATCTCAGGGAAAGATTTCAAAAAAGTCAGAAAACTCATAAGGGATGAACGAAAAATCAGCAAACGAATTGAACGGTTGGCCATGATGCAAAATCTTTTTAAATACTGGCATGTAGCACACTTGCCATTTGCTTTGATAATGCTGATTATAATGGTTATACATGTAGTAGTTGTACTTTATTTTGTTCAAATTCTTAATTTATGGATAAAATAATTGAAATAGCCATTTATGGCTTCCTGTTTTTGCTGATTGCTATTGTTTTATTAATATATATTCTGAAGCAAAGAAGGGAATCGAAGGATGTAGATCAACGAATAGCTCAGGCGAAGGAAGATGGCGTTAACGAACCTATTTCCCTCTATCCGGTTGTAGACCCCAACAGATGCATTAAAAGCGGAGCTTGTATAACAGCGTGTCCGGAAGGCGATGTACTTGGAATAAGAAACGGGAAAGCGACAATAATTAATGCAACACGCTGTATAGGTCATGGTGCCTGTCTGAGTGCCTGTCCAATGGAAGCTATCAGTTTATGGATTGGTACCGAAAAAAGAGGTGTTGATTTACCCCATGTAAGTCCTGATTTTGAAACCAATATACCGGGCATTTATATAGCCGGCGAATTAGGTGGAATGGGTTTAATCAGAAATGCAGTCACTCAAGGTAAAGAAGCCGTTGCAAATATTGTAAAAACAGTAACTAAAAACTCCGGAGCAGAGTATGATCTGATTGTTGTTGGTGCAGGTCCGGCGGGAATTTCTGCTACATTGGCTGCTAAACAATCCGATTTAAAAGTACTGACTTTAGAACAAGGTACATTGGGAGGAACAGTATATAATTTCCCAAGATCCAAAGTTATTATGACTCATCCCATGGAACTACCATTATACGGGAAAGTAAAACTAAAGGAAACGTCAAAGGCGCAGTTACTGGAAATATGGAAAAGCGTCATATTAAAAAACAATATTACGATTAAAGAGAATTCAAAGGTTGAATCCATTAGTAAACAAGATAGAATATTTAAAATTGAAACAGTAAACGGTGAGAGTTATACAACACAAACTGTATTATTAGCGATCGGACGACGTGGAACTCCACGGAAACTGAATGTTCCGGGGGAAGAAACAGAAAAAGTAACCTATCGGCTTTTAGAACCCGAAGAAATAAAAAATAAAAAAATACTGATAGTCGGTGGTGGTGATTCAGCCATTGAATCGGCTTTACTGCTGGCTGATCAGAATAAAGTAACACTTTCTTACAGGGGTGATGCCTTTACAAGAATAAAACCTAAAAATGCAAAAAAAATAGAAACAGCCATAAATACAGGGTTAATCGATGTAAAACTTAACACAAATGTAACTTCGATTGAAACGAATGCTGTTTACTATACTGAAAACGATTCGGACGAGTTGCTTAAACTGGAGAATGACTTAGTGTATATTTTTGCAGGTGGGGAACTTCCAACGCAGTTTTTAAAGAAAATAGGAATAAATGTTACAACAAAATTTGGTGACGTTATTATGAGGCCAAGATAGAAAATTGTTTATCAATAATTTAGTTATAAAACCTTTGTATTTTTTCAATATTACAGATAAATGTTTTTACTGAATTATCTAACGAACTATTAGACATTCAAAAATGAAACTTAAAAGGATAATCCGATTATTTATAGTATTCATCTTGTCGGGATACAGTGTGTCAGCTCAAATCTCCCCCGGGGAATTAAGTAATGCTCACGCTAATCTTGAGGGTGTGAGTAATTGCACCAAATGTCATTCAACCGGAAATGTGGTAACCCGTGAAAAATGTCTGGCTTGTCATAAGGAAATAAAAGCAAATATTGATGCTAAAAGAGGCTATCATGCTTCGGCAGAAGTCGGGACTAAATTATGTTCAACATGCCATAATGAACATCATGGTCGAAATTTTCTGATTACCCGTTTCGATAAAAAGAACTTCGACCACAGAAAAGCCGGATATGAATTGAAGGGCGATCATGCTAAAATAGAATGTATAGCTTGCCACAAGGCGGCATTTATTAAAGATCCGGAAATAAGAAAAAAGAAAGGAACTTATCTTGGTTTAAGTCAGGAATGTTTAAGCTGCCATGCTGACTACCATCAGGGCAAATTGTCTCCAAACTGTGCTACATGTCACAATTTCAACTCCTTTAAAAATGCAACCGGATTTGATCACAGTAAGACACGTTACCCATTATTGGGAAAACACAAAACAGTTGCCTGTGTTGATTGTCATAAAACAGAAATTGTCAATGGCAAAACGGTACAAAAATTTACAAGTTTGCAATTTAATAATTGTACGCCCTGTCACAAAGATGTACACGAAAACAGGTTCGGACAAAACTGCAAAAAATGCCATTCGGAAGAATCATTTCTCTTTAGTAAGAGTATGAAGTCTTTTGATCATGATAAAACCAACTTTAAACTGATTGGAAAACACCAACTGGTGGATTGCAAGGCTTGTCATAAAAAAAGTCTGACGGCACCTCTGAAACATGATCAATGTAAAGATTGTCATGCTGATTTTCATAAAGGTGATTTTACGAATAGAAAAGGAATAACTCCCGATTGCGACCAATGTCATACTAATTTTGGATTTACACCCAGTAGTTTCACTATCGAGAAACACAATCAAACTAAATTTAAGCTCGAAGGTGCACATTTAGCGAGTCCATGCATGGCCTGTCATAAAACGCAAAAAGAGTGGCATTTTAAAAATATGGGGAATAAATGTGTTGATTGTCATAGAGATGAACACAAGGGATTTATTGACGAGAAATTCTATCCAAATGAAAATTGCGTTGCATGTCATAATGTTAATAGCTGGAAAACCATTACTTTTGATCATGATAAAACAGGGTATAAGTTAGTCGGAGCACATGCCACTGCAACTTGTTCATCCTGTCATTACCGAAATAATGAAAACGGAATACGAACTCAGTTATTTGCCGGTACATCTAAAGAATGTTCAAGTTGTCATAAAGATTCGCATGTTGGTCAATTTGAAGTGAAGGGGAAGACCGATTGTACAAGATGCCACGGATTCGATAAATGGGAAAATTCCATATTTGATCATAATACTTCCCGATTTAAAATAGATGGGGGACATATTGGAGTTGAATGTATTGAATGCCATAAACCGGTTATGGATGATAAAGGGAAATATATTCAATATAAATTTAAAAGCATCGAGTGTAAAGTTTGTCACTCATAACTGATTAAAGTTGATGATTTTTTTGATAACAGACAGAAAACCTTTCTACTATGCGTAAATTAATTCTTTTCACTTTTCTTATTTTTTTAGTTGCAACTATAAATGCAATTAATTCTCCACATGGAGCAAAATTAAAAGTTGCATGTGCTGTATGTCATACGACTGAAAACTGGAGCAAAATAAAAGAGAACGGGTTTAATCATAATACAACTAAATTTCCACTTGTTGGACAACATAAAATGGTGGATTGTCGGAAGTGTCATACTTCACTTGATTTTTCCAAAGCAACGACTAATTGTGCATCATGTCACACCGATATACACGAAGGTACGGTTGGAAATGATTGCGCCAGTTGCCATAAAACCAATTCATGGATTGTTACCAATATCAGACAAATACACCGACAACAGGGTTTTCCACTTCTTGGCGAACATGCTGCTGCCGATTGTAATCGCTGTCATACATCAGCTTCTGCTCTTCGTTTTAACAATATTCGTACGGATTGTTATTCGTGCCACCAATTTCAATACGAAAATACCATTAAACCAAATCATAAAACAAGTGGCTTTGGTACGGATTGTGAACGTTGCCACAATATGGCCGGCGTCAGTTGGAATTTAATTGGGAAAGGATTTGATCATGGAGTATTTCCGTTAACAGGTGCACATAATATCGCCTGTGAAAACTGTCATTTCGAGAATAATTATTCTGTTAAACTTTCTACCGAATGCAGCTCATGTCACAGCCCGGGACCAGCCAACACGACTTCTCCGGTTCATACGACTAAATTTCTGAAATTCGCCTGTAATGATTGTCACAACACAACATCCTGGTCTAACGGAATAAAATTCATTCAACATGATGGTAGCTACGGGCGAATCTATTCCGGGAAACACAAAGGAAAATGGAATTCATGTACAGACTGCCATAACAACGATGCTGCTTATGTGGCAAATTGCCTAAAATGTCACAATTTCAGTTCAGGATCCTTAGATGAAAATTAAGCCAACATTTGTTTTATGAATTTTAGAAGAAACAGACACTGGAAATATCTCTTACTAATCGTGTTGATATTTTCAGCCATAAATTTAAAAGGTCAAAATCTCAACGAACTTATTAAAGGGAATGTATCCTATATCAGTTCTCAAAACGTAT
The DNA here is from genome assembly GCA_028748945.1 of Paludibacter sp. GTDB lineage: Bacteria > Bacteroidota > Bacteroidia > Bacteroidales > Paludibacteraceae > Paludibacter. The sequence goes on along the minus strand of JAQTOL010000083.1, from coordinate 2,282 downwards.
ATGCTCAGTTCGTAAGCACATCTGATATTCAAGCAGGTGACACATTGTTTTTATCTATAAAGGATAGTCTGCAACCGGTTTTGATCGTGAAAAACCTTTCTTCTATTTCATGTGTTTGCTATCTGATACCGGGCAGTATAGTTGCAGTTTCCAATCAGGTTTATGCAAAAAAAAGAATAGAAGAAAAACCTGTTGATGTGGTCATTCAGAAATCAAAAGAAGCCATTGCTGTTAATGACCAGCTTGTAAAGAATCCCGTAAAAAAAGATAAAACAGGAGAATCGAAGCCTTCTTTTGACGGTCGCGTTTCAATTTCATCTTATATCAACAACACGAGTGATACAACGATTAATACAACAACCCGATTTAATTTATCATTGAATGCAATTCATATCGCGAATTCAAAATTTTCAGCCGAATGTTATGTGTCGCTAACGAATAAAAATGGTTTTATTCCTCAGTTAGGCCCTGATACGCTTACCACAATCAACTACCGGCTTGCACCAACTAATGATTTGAAAATTTACAATTTAGCAGTTAAGTATGATATTAGTAAAACTGCCAACGTGATTTTGGGTCGAAAAATAAACTCTAGTTTAGCCAATATTGGAGCAGTAGATGGACTACAGTTTGAGAATAATAAAAAAAATATGTCATATGGTGCTTTTGTCGGGTCTCGTCCTGATACTTATAACTATAATATTAACCCTTATTTGTTTCAGTTTGGTGCATATATAAGTCACCATTTAACAAAAGTAAAAGGATATATGCAAACCTCCTTTGCAGCTATTAATCAAACAAATAATTTCCAGACAGACAGACGATTTCTATATTTCCAGCACAACAATTCACTCCTTAAACATCTGGATTTATTCTGTTCTTTTGAAGTAGATTTATATGGGGCCAATAATCAGAAAGATAGTGCAAAAGTAAAAGACATTTCAGGAAATGACAGTACCGTCTTTTGGAATAACCGAACTCCCAAAAATATTATAGACCTGACCAGTGCTTATGTATCCCTGAATTACCGTCCATGGAATAATTTATCACTCAGCCTGTCATATGATGCACGTAAAAATATATACTATTACGAAACATACAAAAATTATATCGATAGTGTTTTGGATAAAGAAACCCGTCAGGGATTACGGTTTCATGCCTATTACAGACCATTTAATTTTTTGAGCATCGGAGGAAATGCCGGTTATCGGTTTGCAACTGCAACTTCAAAATCATCTTCAAATGAATATGCTTATATAACAATTCCTGATTTACCACTAATCAATGCTTCAATGACAATTGATGCGACTTTACTGAATACCGGATATTTGAGTGGATTGATTTACGGTGGATCGTTGTCACGCGATTTTGTGAACGGAAAATTATATACTGAACTATCGTTCAGGCATGTAAATTACACATTAAAAACCACAACAAATGAACTGGAGAATATTGGGGGGTTAAGTATGTCCTGGAGAATAACAAAGAAACTGCTGATTTCTGCTGATTTTGAAGGAAGTCTGGATACCTACAACAAACTTCAATGGCGTTCATTTATCAATATCAGTCAACGGTTTTAAAGAACCCCTAACTCCTGAAGGGGAACTGAGTTACTTTCGTCTTTATTTTTATCTTTATATTGCATTCTATATTATTCAGTTGAGACTAATTTTATTCCCCTTTTGGTGCTAGGGGTTCTTCGTTTTCAACAAATCTTCCAGTTTAATTAATTCATCCCGATACTGAGCTGCTTCGAGGAAATCAAGTTTTTTGGCTGCATCCTGCATGGCCTTTTTGGTTTTGGCGATGGTTTTTTCCAGAGCGGTTTTGGACATATATTGAACCACCGGATCGGCGGCAATTCCCTGCATGGATTCGGGTTCAACATAAGCATAAGGTTCGGCTTTACTGAATGAGTTACGCTCTCCTTTGATAATTGCAGTCGGAGTAATACCATGGAGTTCGTTGTATGCCAACTGTTTTTCGCGGCGACGATTGGTCTCGGAAATGGTTTTAGCCATGCTGTCTGTTATTTTATCAGCATACATGATAACTCTACCATTCAGGTTACGGGCAGCACGACCGGCAGTTTGAGTCAGTGACCTGTGGGACCGGAGAAATCCTTCTTTATCGGCATCCAGAATTGCCACTAACGAAACCTCGGGTAAGTCCAGTCCTTCACGCAACAGATTAACGCCAATCAATACATCGTACACCCCACGTCTCAAATCTTCCATTATCTTAACACGGTCAAGCGTTTCTACATCAGAGTGAATGTAGTT
>JAQTOL010000082.1 GCA_028748945.1 Paludibacter sp. | reverse complement strand
TTTCGTAAACACATAATTGATAATCTGTTTCGCCTTTAATGAATTTATAATAAAAATTATTTGTCTCGAAACTGAAAATTCCATAATTAAAAACGACATCAATTCCATTCACCGGATCCTTCACCCGAATGGCTGTATGACCGAATTTTGAATATACTTCTTCGCCCGGGGAGCAAGTTATTAAACTTATAGTGGCGGAATCGCTGAATGTAATCTTTTGAGCGCTGACAACAGATAGACTAATACAAATGTAGATGAACAGAATATATTTTCTCATTATCGTTTGTTATTAAAGTAAATTACAAAAGTAGTATTTTATTTTGGTTGTAATTCATATTTTTACTTTTTATTTAACACTGACATATTTTTTCAAATTTTCAAACAAATCCGGGAATGAGATAAATGTGAAATAATGCCTGTTTGCACAATTATTTGAAAGTTTTTTGATTATGATAGTACAATATCTCAGAAAAATACTAAATTTGTGCTTTATAACATTGTTGTCAAACATATTTCTTGCGAATTTTTATGGCAAAAAAACATGCTCCTGAACTAAAACCAATAGAAGAAATTCTATCGGTTTGGGATGTATTAACTCCCGATGAGAGACAATTTGTACGTAATAATTATACAACTCATTATTTCAAGAAAAATGAAATGATTCATTTTGAGGGTGATAAACCAACGCACATGATGATTTTGGCCAGTGGTAAATTGAAAGTATATAAAGACGGGGTGGGAAGCAGGTCGCAAATCATACGAATGCTTAAACCCGGTGAACATTTCAGTTACCGTGCCATTATAGCAAACGATGGATATAGCACGAACGTCTCCGCGTTCGAAGCATCGACGGTGTATATGATTAAAGCAGACTTATTTATTTCCATATTGCGCCATAATAATGCTTTTTGTTATCGGTTTTTAGAAGAAATTTCAACCGATTTAGCCGCATCGGATGCCAGAACAGTAAATTTAACCCAAAAACACATTCGGGGAAGATTGGCTGAAGCTTTACTTCAACTGCAAAAGAAATACGGATTGGAAGAAGATGGTGCCACCATTAGCATGTACCTGTCTCGTGAAGATTTAGCTAATCTGTCAAACATGACAACTTCCAATGCCATTCGTACACTAGCCAATTTTGTGAATGAACAAGTTATTGCCATGGATGGTCGTAAGTTGAAAATTATTGATGAAGACAGACTCCGTAAAATAAGTAAAATGGGATAAAGTATTTTTCAATTCTAATTTTGAATTTTTTATAGAAAATTATTCACAGAAATGAATGCAACTCAAATTCATACTACCTTTAAACTGATATTACACTTTCTTGCAGCGGGAGAGTTGAAAAATGCTTTTGCAAAAACCAACGATCTGGTTGAAGAATTGCAAATAGGTGAATATTCAGACAGATTGGAAGATATCCGGCAAAATTACCGATTTCTGCTTCAGTATTTTATTAGCGGTGTGGAAGATCCGGATCGCAAATTAGTATATAATAAGCTGATAGCTAAGGTTTATGTATTGAATATGGAATTGCATGAAGAACTCCTGATCCGGAATTCTACCAGTTTTGAATATACACAAAAACGATATTTTCCACATATTTCGCATCATTCAACACCCCCGGAATTATATGATGCCTTACAATACTTCCACAAACATTCGAGTTTACTGAATAGTTCCAATGAAAACCATGAAGTAGAACTGCATAGAATTCGATCAAATTACGAGATGATTATTCCGGAGTTATTCGGTGTGTTTTGGCTGACAACTTTTTATCGATCGGAGGAAAAATTGTTGTTTAATCAGGTAATGCATGTAGATAATCCCGGATGGCTTGAGAAATCGATGGTAGTATCTGCGCTTACACTCAATTTATGGCGCATGTTTGATGAAAGTAAACTTTTGTTGCTTTTTGATTGCTGTCTTTCAACCAATGAAACCGCTAAACAACGTGCTTTGGTAGGCTTATGCTTTATTTTAGCCAAATATAACCGGTTTCTGTCCTTTTTCCCTGCCATTCGAAATCGTCTGGTTTTGTTAGCCGATGATAATCATATAGTTGAAAATTTTCAGAATATCATTATACAATTAATTGCCACAGCCGAAACTGAAAAGATTAGCAAAAAAATGCAGGAAGAAATTCTTCCTGAAATGTTGAAAATAAGTCCATTGTTGAAAGATAAAATGGATGCTGACAGTTTATTGAATTCGGATGATTGGGAAGAGGAAAATCCGGCCTGGCAGGAAATTCTTGATAAAAGCGGTGTTTCTGATAAATTGAAAGAGTTGAGTGAAATGCAACTTGAAGGTGCCGATGTATACATGAGCACATTTTCGATGCTTAAAAATTTTCCTTTTTTTTCTGAGTTCTCCAATTGGTTTTTGCCTTTCGATGGACAGTACTCATCAATAAATTCCTTGTTCAATTCGGAAGATAATTCGCTACTGAATGCCTTTTTGAATAATAATATCATGTGCAATTCAGATAAGTATTCGTTTTGTTTAAGTATACTTCAAATGCCTGAAGCGCAAAGAGGAATGTTGAAAAATTCGTTTAAAATGGAAGCAGAACAGTTGGATGAAATGTCAAAAGATGAAGCATTGTTAACACCAAATCTGGTTTCAAAAAATATCTCAAAACAATATATACAGGATTTATTCCGGTTTTTTAAGTTGCATCCCAGACATGACGATTTTCGTGATATGTTTGCTTATTCACTGATAATGCATCGGTCATACCTTTTCGATATTTTATCGACCAATACCGATTTCAAAACAAATATTGCCGAATATTATTTTACAAAAAGCCATTATTTTCATGCGCTGGAATTGTTTGAGGATATGGTGTCCGAAATTCCATCAAATGCAGCACTCTATCAGAAAATTGGATATTCATACCAACAAACTTCACAATTACCCAAAGCGCTTGATGCTTATCTGAAAGCAGATATTATACAGCCGGATGATCTCTGGACAGTAAAGAAGTTGGCTCTTTGTTTTCGCTTATCAGGAAATTATGAAAAGGCTTTGGAGTATTATCACCATGCTGATTTTCTTCAACCCAATGTACCTAGCGTTTTGTTGCAAATCGGCCATTGTTATCTGGAACTACGGAAATTTAAGGAAGCATTGAATATCTATTTTAAACTGGATGCAGAAAGTGATGAAAACGTGAAAGTATGGAGAGCTATTTCATGGTGTTCATTTGTTTCAGGCAATATTAAACAGTCGGATTATTATTTGCAAAAACTAATCGACAGCGAACCGAATGCCGCCGATTTTCTGAATGCCGGTCATGTGGCCTGGTGCGAACACAGATTAACTGATGCTGTGAAATATTACAGGGAAAGTCTGACCTTGCAACAAAACAACTGGGATCAATTTCTTAAATCATTCAATAAGGACAAACCTTATTTAATAGCAAACGGTATTTATGAAGATGAAATACCCTTGTTACTCGATGAATTATATCCACAAAGTATTTGATAGATATGTGAATTCAAAGCAGGCGAATGCATGCTATACCTATTGTTTCAAAAGCAATTAAACAACCATGATTTCAATTTTCAGAAAAGAATTACGTAGCTTTTTCAGCAATGCGACAGGATATATAGTCATCGGAATTTTTTTATTACTCACCGGTTTATTTCTTTGGGTTATACAGGGAGAATATAATATTCTGGATAGTGGCTATGCGAATGTTGATGGACTTTTTTATTTAGCTCCCTGGTTATTTTTATTTCTTTGTCCTGCTGTAACCATGCGACTTTTTGCCGAAGAAAAACAAACGGGAACATGGGAATTACTGGTAACTAAACCAATCAGTAAATTACAAATCGTACTAGGAAAGTATTTTGCCGGTTGGATGCTGGTTTCTTTGGCGCTGTTACCCACCTTATTATATTATTTCACTGTGTCTTATTTAGCTGAGCCGATTGGAAATGTAGATTCTGGTGCATTTTGGGGCTCGTTTATCGGACTGTTTTTTCTGGCAGGCGTATATGTGGCTATTGGTACTTTTTCCTCATCACTGTCTGACAATCAAATTGTTTCATTTGTAATGGCGATAGTACTCAGCTTCTTTTTTTATTACGGATTTGATTTATTAGCAAGTTTTTTATCATCGGGTCAACTGATTCAACTGGTTGAAAACTTTGGAATTCACTCACATTATAAATCGATAAGCAGAGGTGTCATTGATTCCCGCGATTTGATGTATTTTATCGTATTGGCTGTAGGATTTATAAGTGCCACGGTTTTGAAAATAAAGAAATAAAATTAATTAAGATTACTAACTAAAATTCCCTATTGTAAAATTGAAGGGACTTCAAAAATGAAAAGACCGCTTATATTGATTACCAATGATGATGGAGTAGATGCTCCGGGAATAAATGTTCTGATAAGATTGATGATGCAAATTGGTGATGTGATTGTCATGGCACCCGATGGTGCCCGATCGGCCCAATCCAATGCACTAACAGTAACACATCCCATACGATTTACTAAACTGGAAGAAAAAGAAGGACTGACCCGTTATTCCTGTACCGGAACTCCTACCGATTGTGTGAAGTTAGCGCTTTACGAAATTGTTGATCGTAAACCTGATTTACTTGTATCAGGCATCAATCATGGATCCAATTCGGCTATTAATGTTATTTATTCCGGGACCATGGGAGCTGTTCTCGAAGGTTGCGAAAACGGGATCTTATCCATTGGTTTTTCTATTTGCAACCATTCAATGGATGCCGATTTCTCTCATTTTGAATCCCACGTACTACAAATTTCACGTCAGGCGTTGAAAAACGGATTGCCTTACGGAACCTGCTTAAATGTAAATTCACCCTATGGTGAAATAGCCGGAATCCAGGTTTCCCGTCAATGTGTCGGAAACTGGACAAAAGAATTTGCAAAACGGTCGGATCCTCAGGGACGTTCATATTTTTGGTTAACGGGGTATTTTGATAATAAAGAACCGGAAGCAGAGGACACAGATGAATGGGCGTTGAATCATGGATATATATCTATTGTACCGACTAAAATTGACCTGACGGCTTACCGGGAGATGGATGAAGTAAGGAAATGGGATATTTAAATAAAATCCAATGGATTTAAACCGCTATAAATTTAAAGTTCAAGCAATCGATCCAATATGAAGCGTTTCAATCATTTTCTGTATGGTTTAATCCCCGGATTATTGCTTCCGATTGGTTTTATGTGGGTATATCTTCATCAGTTTTATCCGGGTGAATCTGCTTTTTGGGAGATTATAAAACAACTCTATCCGGGTGTTTTATTAGGCAAATTGCTTTTGCTTTCCGTTATGCCAAATTTAATGTTTGTTTTTGTATTCTATAAGTCGGACAGTTTCAAAATTGCAACCGGCATGCTTATAGGCGGTATGCCCTATTTTATTGCCAGTATTTTTATGTTTTGATGATCCCTAACCACTATCCCGATAGCTATCGTGGAGAGAATTAGGTTACTATTGTCAAACCTTTTATTTGAATTATGATTTCAGCTAGTTTTACTAATTTAATTCCCCTTTAGGGGTTAGGGGTCAATGAAATACTTTCTTATTGCCGGTGAAGCTTCGGGTGATTTACACGCTTCAGGTTTAATGCGCGAACTGCGGGAAGTAGATTCAGATGCTGAATTCTGCTTTTTGGGCGGTGATTTGATGCAGGCACAAGGAGGCAAAATGATAAAACATTACAATCAAATGGCTTTTATGGGCTTTGTGACTGTGATTATGCATGCGAAAACAGTTTTAAAAAATTTAGCTGATTGTAAACAAGCCATTACTGATTTTCAGCCCGATGTAGTGATTTTAATTGATTATCCAAGTTTTAATCTGCGTATTGCCCGTTTTGTAAAAGAAAATTTTAAAACACCTGTTTACTATTATATTTCACCGAAAATCTGGGCATGGAAAGAGTATCGCATCAAACAAATCAAGCGATATATTAATAAAATGTTCACCATATTTCCTTTTGAAACAGCATTTTATGCAAAACATCATTTCGAAGTGGAATATGTTGGAAATCCTTCGGTAGATTCTGTTTATCTTCGTCCAAATCAGGATCAAACATTTGAAGATTTTTGTTCATTGAATAAATTGTCCGGTAAGCCTGTTATTGCACTGCTAGCCGGAAGCAGGAAACAGGAAATTTCAGCTTGTCTGCCTCGAATGATTGAAGCCGCTTCCCGGTTTAAAGATTATCAGCTTGTTGTGAGTGGCGCGCCGGGTGTTGATTTGGAGTTTTATAATGAAATTCTAAATGGAAAACCTGTAAAAATTGTTTTCAAACAGACTTACGAACTGTTGCAACATGCCCGTGCGGCAATTGTCAATTCAGGAACAGCAACGCTCGAAACCGCTCTGATTGGAACGCCACAGGTGGTTGTTTATCACCAGGCTTTAGGTCGTATCGCGTTTTGGGCAAAAGAACTTATTATTAAGGTAAAATATATTTCGCTGGTGAACCTGGTAGCCGAAAAGGAAATTGTAAAAGAGTTGATTGCACATTTATTTACAGTCTCCAATATGGCAAATGAATTGGATAAACTGTTGAATGATAAAGTTTATCGTCAGGATATGTTGAAGGGTTATTCCGATATGAAGAAATTATTGGGAGAACCCGGAACGGCACGGAAAACGGCAAAAAAAATGTACGAATTTTTAAGCCAAACAAACCTGAGTTGAAATTATTCCTCTACTCTTCAAAGACAGGTGCTAAAGCTGATTTTATTTTACGATACCTGCAAATCCCATAAAAGCCATAGCCAGTAATCCGGCAGTAAGTAACGAGATGGGAGTACCTTCCATTGCTTTGGAAACCTTCACCATGCTGAGTTGTTCACGTATTCCGGCAAAAAGAATTAATGCAAGACCAAAACCTACAGCAGTGGAAATCGCAAAAACCACGCTTTCCAACAAATTAAAATCTTTTTTAATCACCAACAAAGCGACACCCAATATAGTACAATTGGTAGTTATAAGGGGTAAAAAAACGCCCAGAGCCTGATATAAGGCAGGTGATATTTTTTTCAGAATAATTTCAACCAACTGCACCAGAGCTGCAATAATAAGTATATAGGTTATGGTTTGCAGGTAGCCAATGTGAAACGGATCCAGGACTGATTTCTGGATAATATAAGTAAAGATGGTGGCAATGGTCATTACAAAGGCAACGGCACCACTCATACCCAAAGCTGTTTCAATCTTTTTTGATACACCTAAAAATGGACAAATTCCAAGGAATTGTGACAATACGATATTGTTAACAAATACTGCACTGATGAAAATTAGGATATAAGTCATGGTATTTAGTTGATTAATTAATAAAATATTAGTTTGACTGATGTTGACAAATTGAATTATGAATAAGAAATTGGTTCAAATTATTTTCTCAATCATTTAGTTTTTTTTTTTAGCTTATTAAATACGGCGATTAAATAACCCAGAGCGATAAAAGCTCCCGGAGCCAGTACGAAAATAAGCATACCGTAATGTTCGGGGAAAACAATCATCCCAAGTGTTTTTCCGGTCCCCAACAATTCACGAATAGCACCCAGTAAAGTTAAAGCAAAGGTAAAACCCAGTCCGATACCTAAACCATCAAGGAAAGAATCGAATACGGTGTTTTTAGCTGCATAGGCTTCGGCACGTCCCAATACAATACAGTTTACCACAATCAGTGGAATAAAGATTCCCAGACTTTCATACAAGGCCGGAAGATAGGCTTGCATGGTCATTTCAACGATACTCACGAAAGTTGCAATCACTACCACATAGGCCGGAATACGCACTTTATCTGGAATAACATTTTTCAACAGAGCAATAGCCATATTAGATCCGACTAATACAAACAAAGTGGCTAACCCCATACTCATACCATTTATAGCCGACGAAGTTGTTGCCAGCGTCGGGCACATCCCCAAAATCAGAACGAAAGTTGGATTTTCTGTTACAAGACCGTTAAGAATGATCTTCAGTTTTGAATTATTCATTTACTTCTTTATGATTAGTTATTTCACTTTTATCGAATCGCATTGCTGATGATCGGAATTTTGACAATAAGCAGCATAGGCATTTCTTACGGCAAAAAGAAAAGCTCTTGAACTAATTGTGGCAGCTGTAATGGCATCGATTTCTCCTCCATCTTTGCTTACCGATAAATTTGCTGTTGCGGGATTTTTCCCGATTATACTTTGACTTTTATTGTTTGTTTTAAACCAGTTCAGCATCTTTGCACCCAAACCCGGGGTTTCCTTTTGTTCCAAAACCGAATAATTTACAATAGCTCCGGCTTTGTCGAAACCAACCATCAGACTGATTTTCCCGCTAAAACCATTATTCGAAGAGGTTTCTACAGCCGCTCCGACGAAATCATTACTTTTATCGTAAGCTTTATATACTTTTAAAACTTCCACTCCATCATTTACCTCAATGGGTTTCTGATCAAAATGGTCAAAAGGAGGCAGAACGTCTTTAATGGCATTTTGTTGTTTAGCCGTTTTTGAAACAGCAATCGGATCTTTGGTTAGTGTATAAACCGATCCGAGAGCTAACTCTGCGAATAAAGTGATGGATGAAAGCGCCAACACCATATTTTTAAAATTTGATTCTAATTTTTTCATTATTTCCGTGCCTCCCCGAATCTTTTTGGTTTAATATAGGTATTTATCAACGGAGTGAATGCATTCATTATTAAAATTGCAAACGAGACTCCTTCAGGATAGGACCCGAAGATACGAATGACAACAGTTATTATTCCTATTCCAACACCATAAACCAACATACCTCTTGTTGTCATAGGCGAAGTTGCATAATCGGTTGCCATAAATATTGCTCCAAGTAATAATCCTCCCGATAATAAATGATATATTGGAGTCGCAAAATAAGTCTCGGGACTTGCAAAGTGAAGAATACCTGTAAAGACAAAAACGGATAGTAAAATACTGATAGGAACGTGCCAGGTAATGATTCGTTTCAGCAATAAATAAACAAAACCAATCAGTAAAGCTATGGCTGAGACTTCACCCAACGAACCGCCGGTATTCCCGATTAATAAATCCATCATTTTGGGTAGATGTCCAAATTTCATTAATGCTAAAGGAGTAGCCGAAGTCACTGCATCCAAATAATTTGGATTCAACGGAATTGGGCTGGGCCAGCTGGTCATTGCCACGGGAAATGAAATCAACAGGAAAACCCGACCCACCAGAGCGGGATTCAACGGGTTGTTCCCCAAACCACCAAAACTCATTTTAGCAATTCCAATGGCAACCATTGCCCCGATAATGACCATCCAAACCGGGATATTGGATGGCAAATTAAAGGCTAATAATAAACCTGTCAGAACAGCAGAACCATCATTGATTGTTTTTTCACCTTTTAAAATGTAACGTTGAATCAGGTATTCGAAAAGCACACATGAAAGAACCGATACCAAACTCACGATAAGCGCACCAAGTCCGAAAAAATACAATCCTACCAAATAAGCCGGAATCAGGGAAATCAGTACGCCCCGCATGTTTTTCGAAACGGAATCACCACTATGAACGTGAGGTGCGGGTGAAATAATTAGTTTATCCATAAATTAATAATTAATCTCTACTCTTAGAAAAAGAGATTTTAGTTTTTCTTGAAATAAATTTTTTATGCTTTATTTAAAATAGACATATCTTATCTTCTGCTACGGATAATCCCGCCAACAGTAGTTTTTCCATATCGTACATGGTCAAGTAAGGGTCGGTTCGATGGACAGGTAAATGCACAACAGCCACATTCAATGCAATCCATTATCCTGTTTCTTTCCATTTCCGTCCACATGGCATTTTCACTCTGACCCATTAATAGGTAAGGTTCCAATCCCATGGGACAAGCCGATACGCACTTGGCGCAACGCAGGCAATTTTTCATTTTCTTCCGGGCCGATTCGAGCGTAGGAATAAACAGAACACCGGCAGTTCCTTTGGCAACAGAAACATCCAATGAACTCAACGAACGACCCATAATAGGTCCTCCGGCAACAATT
>JAQTOL010000081.1 GCA_028748945.1 Paludibacter sp. | reverse complement strand
TTATGACAAAGCTGCAGTAACGTTAAATAAGACGGCTAATTATCAGGAAGATCCTATCTACCTCGACACAGTTTATACAGTTCAGAACAAAAAAATAGGTTATCTGATCTATAACTTTTTTACCGGCGATTCCGGTGACAAATCGATGAAATATGATTTGGAACTTAACAGTACCATTGGAAGATTTAAACAGGAAAATATTTCGGAATTAATTGTTGATTTACGATACAATCATGGAGGTGCTATGTCATCAGCGATTAATCTGTCGAGTATGCTGGTTCCAAATCTCACTTCCGATAAAGTGTTCTCATATATTGAATATAACCAGAACTACACCGATTATTTTAATAGCGCGGATTTTAAAAAACAATACAACGAGAATCCGTTTATAAATAATTTCGCCACAACCATTGAAGCTTCTTATCCCAGTTCACACTCATATTCTATTGAAAACGTAGGGAATAACCTGCAACGCATTTTCTTTCTGACCAGCAATGGTACTGCTTCGGCCAGCGAAATGGTTATCAACGGATTGAAACCATTCCTTCCCTGTGTACTTATCGGTGATACTACCGTGGGAAAAAACGTGGGTTCAACCCTCGTGAATGATGATAAAAACACCAAAAATCAATGGGCTATTTTACCCATCATCCTGAAATATTTCAACACGGATCATAAAAGTGATTTTACCGATGGGTTTGCGCCTGACTTCAGGGTAGATGATGATTATTCCTATCAATTAGGTGACACACGCGAAGCAATGCTGGGTAAAGCAATCAACCGGATATCAGGTGTTCAAAGCAGTGCCGCAAAATCAGCTGCGATTAACCGTCTGTTATGGAAATCAACCATCGACTTCAAACCAATACGCAACGGTCTGATTGTAAGAAATAAATCGATTGACAGTTATTTAAACCGGAATAAGAAGTAGTCTGGAAACGTATTTATCAAAAACGATAAAAAAATCCCCGTCACATTTGAAATTAATGTAGCGGGGATTTTCCATTTATTATTTGAACCTTTATTCGGGCAATGCAACTATAGGTTTCACTATTTGTGCCTTGATAATCTTTGTTTCCGGATCAAGAACCATCAAAATAGTATCACCGGGTTCCAGTCCACCGGCCAGAACTATATCTGCCAACTCGTCTTCCAGATATTTTTGAATGGCACGTTTCAACGGACGCGCACCAAATTGTACATCGTAGCCTTTTTCGGCAATATAATCCTTGACTTCGGGTGTGAGTTCCATTTTGTAACCCATACCGATCACACGGCCAAATAAACCTTTCAATTCCAGATCAATTATCTGGGCGATGGATTCTTTGCTCAATTGATCGAACATGACAACGTCATCCACCCGGTTCAGAAATTCGGGCGCAAATGTTTTATTCAACGCTTTTTGAATGACACCTTTGGAGAATTCAGCATCACCCTCGGATGTTGTAGAAACTGTAAATCCTACTCCTTTTCCAAAGTCCTTCAACTGACGAGTCCCCACATTGGAAGTCATGATAATAATCGTATTTTTAAAATCGATACGACGACCCAGACTATCGGTCAAACGACCTTCGTCCATAACCTGTAGCAGGATATTAAATACATCGGCATGTGCTTTCTCAATTTCGTCGAGTAATATGATGGAATAAGGTTTCCGTCTCACTTTTTCAGTCAACTGTCCGCCTTCTTCATACCCTACATATCCCGGAGGAGCTCCTATCAGTCGCGAAACACTGAACTTCTCCATGTATTCACTCATATCCACTCGTATCAACGAATCGGAACTGTCGAACATAAATTCAGCCAATACTTTTGCCAAATGCGTTTTTCCAACACCTGTAGGTCCCAGGAAGATAAATGAGCCAATCGGTTTATTCGGATCTTTTAAACCAATCCTGTTCCGTTGAATAGCTTTCACGACTTTATTTACCGCTTCATCCTGACCGATAACCCGGTTTTGAAGTACTTCCTTCATAAGGCGCAATTTGAGTCCTTCGGCCTGCGCAATCCGTTGAACGGGAATGCCGGACATCATCGCCACTACTTCGGCAACCTGTTCTTCATCAACCGTTTCGGGATGCAATTGGGCTTCCTCTTCCCAACGTTTCACCGCATCTTCCAGCTGGTATTGCGTTTGTTTTTCCTGATCGCGGATTGGACCTGCCAATTCATATTTCTGATCGGAAAGTACTTTCATTTTTTCCTTCCGTAATTCTTCAATTCGCTTTTCAAGTTCCTCAATTTCAGCAGGAACTGAAACAGTGCCGATATGGACACGCGAACCGGCTTCATCCAAAGCATCAATGGCTTTATCGGGGAAACAACGATCCGTAATATACCGGTCCGTCAGATGCACACAGGCTTTAATCGCTTCGGGTGTATAACGTACGTTGTGGTGGAATTCATAACGATCCTGTATATTTTCCAAAATCTGCAGGGTTTCATCGGCAGTAGTCGGATCAACCATTATTTTTTGGAAACGACGTTCCAATGCGCCGTCTTTTTCAATGCTCTTACGATATTCATCCAGCGTGGTTGCTCCAACACATTGAATTTCGCCCCTTGCCAAAGCAGGTTTAAGCATATTGGCAGCATCCAGCGAACCCGGTGCACCACCGGCACCCACAATGGTATGTATTTCGTCGATAAACAGAATGACATCCGTATTTTTCGACAATTCATTCAAAATGGCTTTGATACGTTCTTCGAACTGACCACGGTATTTTGTCCCGGCTACAATTGAAGCCATATCCAACGAAACAACGCGTTTATCGAATAAAACACGCGATACCCTTCGTTGTATAATTCGTAAAGCCAAACCTTCCACAATGGCCGATTTGCCCACACCCGGATCTCCGATAAGTACCGGATTATTCTTTTTACGACGACTCAGAATTTGAGCCAGACGTTCAATCTCACGATTTCGCCCTACTATCGGATCGAGCCTGTTTTCGAGGGCAGCCTTTGTAATATCCGTTCCAAAAGTATCAAGAGCAGGTGTATCGCTTTGTTTAGCTCCGGAAGAACCCTGAGTTGATTTCTTTTTACGGCGGGGATCGTCATCTTCATCATCTTCATCCTGAAAACTTTAACCCATTATTATTTCCGGTTGTTCAATAAATGCTTTGGCTTGCTCGTATGTCAAATGCTCAGCAATCAATAAATCACCGGCCATATTGTTTTTTTCTTTCAGAATGGCCAACAACAAATGTTCCGTATCAGCCGTTTCGGCAGCCAACGAACGTGTTTCCAATTCCATTATTTTTTTGATCTTTTCCGTACTTTTCAGGGTGGGAATTTCTTGTCCGCTTGGTTCCAGGTCAGTGCGAATCTGGCTTTCGATGCTTTGTTTAATTTTAGATAAACTTACATGCGACCTGTTTAATATGTCGATGGCTTTACCACTACCATTACGCAAAATTCCCAACAATAAATGTTCGGGACCCACATAATTGTTGCCCAAACGCTCTGCTTCCTGCGAACTGTAAAGAAAGACATTATGTAATTGTTCTGAATAGTTGACTGTCATATATAGTTAATATGTTTATTATGGACAAAAATAGAAATAAATAATTGAGAATAGAGAATAATAACTGAAATATTAATATTTAATTTGAAGAAATTATTCCGGCAATGATTGATCAAAAACAATACCGGAATAAAAAACGGTATTTTTATCGGTAATTTTGGCAGTTATGCACAACAAATGATTTTTTTCAGTAGATTTGCGGGCGGAAAAATCAATTATCATTAAATATGTACAGAACTAAAAGTTGCTGCGCGAAACTGATAAATAACATGTCCGGTTCGCAAGGCTTCAATTTTTAATCGATTTATAAGGAAAACAAATTAAATAACAGATAGTTTATGACTGAGAAAATTTCTTCATCGCTTCGCGATTCTAAAACAGCCCGTTGGGTAGTGCTTATTTTGGTATCATTCACCATGATGTGTATGTATTATTTAACAGATGCAATGGCACCATTACAGCAAAAATTACAATCAAATTTATCTTGGTCGGCTACTGATTATGGATTATTTACCAGCGGTTACGGTTGGTTCAACGTATTTCTGTTAATGTTGGTCTTCAGCGGAATGATTCTGGACAAATTGGGAACACGCTTCACGGGTATACTTGCCATTGGAATTATGCTGATTGGTGCCGGAATAAAGTATTGGGCTATTTCGGGTCATGTTGTCGGATTAACTCATTTGGCAATCGGTTCATGGCAAATTCTGGGAGATACACCTACATCGGCACTAATTGCCGGATTAGGATTTGGAGTATTCGGGGTAGGTTGCGAAATGTTTGGAATCTCAGCAAATAAAGCAGTTGTTCGTTGGTTCAGAGGAAAAGAAATGGCGTTGGCAATCGGGTTAAATACCTCTACCGGCCGTATCGGTACTGCATTGGCCATGTTTACGCCACTACCATTATATAATCTCACAAAAAATGTCAGTGCACCGGTATTGTTATCCATAATATTTTTGCGTATCGGATTGCTGGTTTATATTTTCTTTACTGTATTAGATAAACGATTGGATAAAGAAGAAGCAGCTGCAGGAGTTGAAGCCGAAGAGGAATTTAAATTCGCAGACATAAAAGAAATTGCAAGTAACCGCGCATTTTGGTATATTGCCATTCTTTGTGTATTATTTTATTCGGCAGTTTTTCCGTTTATCAAGTTTGCAACTAATTTGATTGTTCAAAAATTCACTGTCCCTGATAGTTTAGCCGGTTACATTCCTGCTTTGTTACCATTTAGTGCTTTGTTATTAACACCTCTTTTTGGTGGCATTTCCGATAAAAAAGGAAAAGCAGCATCCATTATGATTCTCGGATCGATTTTGCTTGTATTTGTACATTTATTGTTCTCTATTCCGTCACTCAACAGCTTCCCGATTGCCATCGGTTTAGTTGTTTTGCTTGGAATTGCATTTTCATTAGTTCCTTCAGCCATGTGGCCTTCAGTGGCCAAGATTATTCCTCATAGCAAACTGGGAACCGCCTATGCCATGATTTTTTGGGTTCAAAACTGGGGATTGATGTTGGTTCCTTTACTGATTGGTTATGTATTGGATAAATACTGTATTACCGGAACAATTATCCGTATGGTTGATGGCAAGGAACAACATTTAACTCAGTATAATTACACGATTCCAATGCTGATTTTTGCCTGTTTTGGTGTGCTGGCTATTGGCTTCGCCTTTTTGTTGAAAGCTGAAGATAAAAAGAAAGGATATGGGCTCGAAAAACCGAATGTAGAAAAATAAGCCTTTTCATTCTGAAATTTCCGGAACCTCTCCAACCCAAATGGCTTGGGGAGGTTTTTTGTTAAGTACTATTCATGATCATTTATCGTTCTTATTCTATAGAATATTTTTCCTGCAACAAGTTTTGAGAGAAATACAAAAAATCTCAACAATTTTTCAGTGATAAACGTTCTAAAAAAATGAGGAATATTCAACTTCTCAAACTTTAAATAGTTTAATGATAAATAAAACAGTGAATAATATGAAAGCATTAAAATTTATTGGTATAGGTCTGCTGGCAGTTATTGCAGTACTTCTCATTGTTGCTCTATTTGTCCCGAAGGATTTTACTTACGAAAAATCAATCACCATCTATGCTCCTATTGATAGTGTTTGGGAGCACACAAACAGTCTGGCTGCTTTGGATAAATGGAGTCCATGGAATGACCATGATCCGAATATGAAAAAAGAAATGTCAGGAATTGATGGAACAATTGGTGCCAAACAAAGCTGGGTAAGCGATGTGGAAGGCGTCGGTACCGGGAACCAAGTTATTAAGAATATTGAGAAACCAACTCTATTTGAAACAGAGTTAAACTTTTTGAAACCTCATGAAAGCCAAGGAAACGCTTATGTTAAACTGAGAACTGTCGGAACGGCAACAAACGTAACCTGGGGTATGACCGGCAAGATGCCATACCCGTTCAATATAATGAACCTTTTTATGAACATGGAGAAATCGATGGGTAAAGATTGGAATAACGGACTTATGAAACTGAAAAAGTTAAGTGAGAAATAAACAGAAATCCTGATTCACAATTAAAATAAACTCCTGTCGCTGGAGTTTATTTTTTTATATTAATCAAAAAAATACGACGTTTAAGTTCGCATAATATTTTTCGCTATTAAAGGCATTCATAATATTTTAGCATGGAAAAACTATTTCATATTTTCGAAATAACCAAAGAATTAGTAGAGAAAATACATGGCAAATCTGAAGGAGCTCATTTTCATGACTTTGAAGAATTGATTATTGTCACCGAGGGTAGTCTGGAACATTATATTGACTTTCAGGCTGAAGTTATTGCTGCTCCCTTTGTGAGCTATGTCTCTCTTGGTAAAATGCACAAGGTAGTTATCCACAATGATTTGCGTGGTTGGATAATCAATTATCAAAATGAATTTATTCCTGACTCCAAACTAAATTTCTATTCCAATTTCTCCTCTACAACAGATATTCCCATTGCGCCAACCGGTTGTATGCAAAGATTTACAGGCCTTTGCCAGATTATAAATACGGAATATAATCAGGAGAATCCTGATTATACAACCATTCGTCATCTTACAGCCGGGTTGATTTCCATGATTGAAAGTGAACGGAACCGGAATATTCCGGTAGAAACGACATTGAAAAATAATCAGATTACGACATTCAACAATTTTCTGAGAATTCTGGAACAAAATTTCCGTCGCGATGAAGGTGTTGCATTCTACGCGGAGAAAATGAATATGTCGGAACGGAATTTGAATATTATCTGTAAAAATAACTTTCAGAAAAGTGTTACCGAAATCATCGAAACCCGAAAACTCATCGAAGCCAAAAATCTTTTAATTCATACAGACAAATCGGTTTCTGAAATAGGTTATGAGTTGGGTTACAACGAAAAATCATACTTTACACGCGTCTTTCGCAGTAAATTATCAGTCACTCCCAGTGATTTTCGCGAAATGTCGCGAGCAATAATTTCCTAAAAGTACCACCCTTTTTCAAAAAAGTGTAATCGCTTGCCTTTGGAGTGAGTGTATCTTTGCATCATAATAATCGAAACAAATTTTTATTCTAACGTATAAAAAATTAAATAGTATGAATGCAACAGAAACAACATTAGTTCAGGGAGTTATTGATCCATCCCACAGCAAAATCCAATTTAAGGTAAAACACCTTATGATCTCGAATGTATTGGGAAGTTTCAAAGAATTTGAAGGGAAAGCCAGCATGGTTGAAAACGATTTCTCGACAGCAGTTATCAATGTGTCAATAAATGCAGCTTCTATCGACACGGAGGCAGCAGACAGAGATGCACATTTAAAAAGTCACGATTTCTTTGATGTGGAAAATTTCCCTAAAATCGAATTTGAAGGTAAAGGTATGACTCCAAAAGATGAAGATATTTTTGAACTAACAGGCAATCTGACAATTAAAGGAATTACAAAACCGGTTTCTCTTTCGGTAGAATACGGTGGTCTCATGACCGATCCATGGGGAAATAAAAAAGCAGGTTATTCAGTTACCGGAGAAATTAATCGTAAAGATTGGGGAATGGGTTGGAATGCAGCATTGGAAGCCGGTGGTGTATTAGTTGGTGAAAAAATTAAAATAATGTGTGATGTTGAGTTTGCCATGAGCTAAAAACGCATTATACAACACAACTCATTGATTCAAAAAAATGAAACAAAATGAATCTGAATAATTCAACTAATTCCAACAACAGCACAGATCGTATGCCTGTGCTGTTTGTTGGTCATGGTAGTCCGATGAATGCCATAGAAGAGAACGAATTTGTACAGGTATGGAAGAAGCTCGGCGAATCTTTAGCGAAACCAAAAGCAATTATTTGTATATCCGCCCACTGGGAAACAAGAGGAACGCAGGTGACTGCATTACCCGACCCTCCAACTATTCACGACTTCGGGGGATTTTCACGGGAATTGTATGAAGTTCAATACACTGCACCCGGAAGTCCTGAATTAGCAAAAGAAGCCATCAAAATTATTTCCGGCTCAACGGTACTTCCTGATGAAAAATGGGGACTGGATCACGGTGCATGGAGTTTTCTTAAACACATGTATCCAAAAGCTAACGTTCCGGTAATTGAAATGAGTCTGGATTATAATAAATCACCGAAACAACATTACGAACTGGCCAAGGAACTGGCATCGTTCAGAGAAAAAGGAATTCTGATTGTCGGTAGTGGTAATATTGTTCATAATTTGCGGAGAGTAGCCTGGGATAAAGCAGACGAAGACGAATATGGTTTCGACTGGGCATTAGAAGCAAACGAAATCATCAAAAAACTCATCATTGAAAACAGACATCAAGAGTTGATTAATTACCAGTTACTTGGAAAAGAAGTCCAAATGGCGGTTCCTACTCCGGATCATTATTTGCCTCTGCTTTACGCACTGGCATTGAAAAACGGAAATGAAGAGCTTTCATTTTTCAACGATAAAGCGGTGATGGGATCATTAACCATGACTTCACTAAAAATCGGTTAAGCCGTTTGAACAATATTTTCCTTCATTCTGTTTTAAAAGTCTATTTGATTTCATGTAAAACAGATCTATTTATCAATTAACTTTTAGACTATGCAAACTATATTAGGTTCAGGAGGTGCTATTGGTTTTGAGTTAGCAAAATCATTAAAAGAATACACAAGTGAAATCAGGCTTGTAAGCAGAAATCCTAAAAAAGTAAACGAAACAGATGAACTTGTATCTGCTGATTTATTGGAGGTTGCCGATGTTCGAAAAGCTGTAGCCGGTTCATCGGTGGTATATCTGACAGCCGGAATTCAATACAGTGCAAAATTATGGGAACAAAACTGGCCCAGAATAATGCGCAATGTTATTTCGGCCTGCATGGAATCGAATGTCAAACTGGTTTTCTTCGATAATATCTACATGTACGACCCCGGCTATCTGGATGGTATGAATGAAGAAACACCGGTTAATCCATCGAGTTATAAGGGTAAAGTGCGGGCAAAAATTGCCAACATGATTTTGGATGAAGTCAAAAAAGGCAACCTCACAGCTCTTATAGCCCGCTCGGCCGATTTCTATGGTCCGGGAATTAAAAACACGAGCATGCTGAACGAAATGGTTTTTAAACCTTTGTCGAAAAGAAAAGCCGCAAACTGGATGATGTCTGCAAACTTTAAACATTCGTTTACTTATACTCCGGATGCTGCCAAAGCAACGGCTCTGTTAGGGAATACAGCGGATGCCTTCAATCAGGTGTGGCATTTACCAACCGCATCGAATCCCTACACAGGTAAAGAATGGATAGAAAAAATTGCAAAGGAACTGGATGTAAAACCCAGATATCAGGTTGCTCCCAAATTTTTGGTTAGCATCATGGGATGGTTTATGCCGATAATGAAAGAAATGGTAGAAATGCTTTATCAGTACGATAGGGACTATGATTTCAACAGTTCAAAATTTGAGAAGAAGTTCAAATTCAAACCAACTTCTTATTTGGATGGAATAAGAGAAGTTGTTCAAGCGGACTACAAAATTTAATCCAACATGCTTAGGTCCTGCCCTTTTAAGGTCCGGAATAAAAAATACAGCTAAAGCCTTGCAGATTAAAAATAAATGTGTAATTTTGCAGCTCGTTTCGGATAAGGTATAAAAGCAGCACTGTTACAAACATCTCACCTTCCCGATGTAATCAGAAAAGTCATTTAAAAAATGTACGCAATCGTAGAAATTTTGGGACAACAGTTCAAGGTGGAAGCCGGAAAAAGACTGTATATCCATCGTATGGCAGAAGCCGAAAGAGGCTCGGAAGTTGAATTTGACAAAGTATTATTGATCGACAACGAAGGTGCAGTTACAGTAGGTGCTCCGGTAGTTGCAGGTGCAAAAATTGTTTGTGAAGTTTTATCACATGTCCGTGGCGAAAAAGTAATCGTTTTCCACAAAAAACGTCGTAAAGGATACCGTAAACGTAACGGTCACCGTCAGGACTTTACAGAATTATCAATCAAAGAAATTATTGTAGCTTAAACCGATAAAATTAAAAGAAAATGGCAC
>JAQTOL010000080.1 GCA_028748945.1 Paludibacter sp. | reverse complement strand
CGGTTAGAATTCAATAAAGAAATATCTATTATACTTAAAAATCCCCGATACCAATGTGTCGGGGATTTCTGTTAGTAATTTATTCGGTATGATTTATAATTTCGAGCAAGTTTTGTAAATGAAAACAAAGTTAAGGCAATAATCCATACCCTTTTAACCGGAGTTTGTTTCTTGGGATACTCATATTTGTCGGGATGGATTGATCGGAAAAGCCTAAATCTGCATTAAATGTTCCTTTCAGTTCAGTCTTATCCTCTGTTTTAAAATTACAAATTATTTTATATTTTTCGTTAGAAACACTGACAGTAAAGTATCCGTCGGTAATGAGTTTTAAGGTGGATTTCGCAGAATTTTGTTCAATATAATAAATGTAAGCACCTTTGGTATAAGCTTCACCATCAATAGTATCATTTCTACCGGCATAAAAACTAAACACATTGCCGGTTGTATTGATTCTGTAGGTACCCAGAGGAAGCATAGTATCAGTTGCTGCAATAAAAACATCTTCCAAATATAAGTATTGACCGAATCCGGTAAGCTGCCCCTTATCATCAAATTTCAAAGAATCACTAAACAAAGATAAAGTTAAAGTATTGTTTTTAATTCCATAGTTTGAGTAATATGCTCCGTAGAATTCTTCATACCCGAGGTAATAATGAGGATTTGTTTCGTAGACATAAGGGGCATTGGGTTCGTAACTTTTACACGAAGCCAACAATATAACAGAAAGGAGTATCAGTGAAAAGTGATTTTTCATATGAAAAAACGAATTTAATGATATAATTTCAAATTGATAATGAGCCGATTGAATCATGAACAAGACCTTTGACCTGAAGATGAGAAGATTTTTCTTTTATCACATTAAACTCTCAAAATTAAAATTTATTGTTTCCGAAAAACAGGAATATATTGTTCGGGTAATTTGTTTATTCGAAATTCTATTCCAATGTTTTTTCTTTCGTCCGGATATAGCGCACGGGGTAGTAAGCTGCCAGAAATCCCATAGTTAGTACCGTGACAAACACCAAAACCATATCCAACCAATTGGTAACAACAGGATAAGCATCAACCACGTACCCGCTGCCAAGTTTAAGAAAACCAAAATGCTCCTGCAATAAACACAGCATTGCTCCTATTCCTATACCGCCCAAAGCTCCAACCGCTGCAATCAACCAGCCTTCGAAAAGAAAAATATGCTTTATCAGTTGATTGTTGGCCCCTAAATCCCGTAATGTTTCAATATCAGCCTTTTTGTCAATAATCAACATCGAAAGAGAACCGATAATATTAAAACTGGCAATAAGCAATATAAAACAGAGAATCAGATAAGTAATCCACTTTTCAATTTGCATGATTTTGAAGAAGCTCTCCTGTTGTTCGTACCGGTTTTTTACCTGAAAACGATCTCCGAGAATGGCTTGTATTTGTTTTTGTACTTTTTCCTGATCGAGCGGACTGGTCAATTTTAATTCTACCGACGTGACTTTATTCTTGTCATATTCAAATAATTCGCGCGCCAGTGAGATAGAAACCAATACATAATGATCGTCATACTGTAACTGTTTTACAGAGAAAATACCGGAAATAAAAGTGCCAATTTGATTAAAACTAGTTTCAGGTCGTAGTAAATTTATTTTGCCGGTTCGCTTGGGGGCGTAAATTATCAAAGGGTCAATAAAATGAGCACCCAGTCCTAAAATACTAGCAACACCAACACCCGGTACCGCCCGCTGAAAAGCACCATCATATAATTGGAATTTCCCATCATACATGATACTGTCAATGCGGGTCATTTTACTGAAATCATCACTCACACCTTTAATGGTAGCCGGCATTTGTTTGTCTTTAAACCGTAACAAAGCATTTTCTTCCACCACTTCGGTGAAATATGCCACTGATTTCAACTTCCTTACTTCGTTCAGTTCTGGCGAATTGACATCGAAATTTTTTCCTTCTGCCAATGTAATTTTCAAATCGGGATCGAAGGTCGAAAACATATCGGCAATCAATGATTCAAAGCCATTAAAGACTGACAATACGCACACCAGAGCCATTGTTCCTACACCAACACCTGTAGCAGAAATGCCCGAAATGATATTAATGGCATTATGCGATTTTTTGGAAAAAAGGTAACGGCGGGCTATCCTGAATGAAAAGGAAAGTCCGCTTAATTTATCTCGAAGGGTCGTACTTTGATTCGGCATTGTAAACTTATTTCCTAATCCAGTTCAATCACTTCACCTTCTTTAAGAGGTGAAGGGGGATCACTTTTCAGTAAATTGTCAATGTTTTCCAGATAATCGAGCGAATCGTCCACATGAAAATACAAAGCCGGTACAATGCGTAATTGATTACGAACCCGTTTGCCTAATTCATAGCGTATGGATTTGGCATCAGTATTTACTTTCTCCAACACTTCAGTAACTTTATTTCCCGGGAAAATACTCAGGTGCGTATGTGCAATTCCCAAATCGGGGCTAATGCGCACAGAAGTAACTGTTATCAAAGTTCCGTGTAATTCACGGGCATATAATAAAAAGATTTCGCCCAATTCTTTTTGCAACATCCGCGATATCTTTTCCTGTCTTGTTGTTTCCATAATTTTAAAATTTAGCTAGCTCCCCGATAAGGAAAATTAGTTGGTGAGGTCTTATTAGTATATTGTAATCACAAATATTAAATGCATCAGATAGCCTGCTTGTAACAAAGTTGTTTGCAATATTTGTATCTTATATTCAAATAAATACGCATGCATCTGATCAAATATATAAGCGGAATTTTTAGTTTGTAATTATATCTTCCACTCAAAGCCGTCCTTTGTATCTTTAATTTCAAAACCAAGTGCAGTCAACTCATTTCTGATTTTATCGCTGGTTGCCCAGTCTTTGTTTTGCTTGGCTTCAAGGCGCATGTTTAACAGTAAATCAATGGCTTTTTTGTAGGCCTCGTTTCCGGTTGACACTTCAGTTTCCGATTTCAGACCAAGTATTTCTTCAATAAAAATTTTAAAAACTGCTTTCAGTTCATCGAGTTCGGCAGCTGAAATTGTTTCTTTTCCATCGTGAACCAGGTTGATAGCTTTCAGTGCATCGAACAGATGTGAAATTACAATTGGTGTATTCAAATCATCGCACATGGCATCTTCACACCGGGCACGCAACCCTGCAGTTTCAACAGAGGAAGTTGCCGAAGCGGTTAGTTTTTGTAAACGGGTGTAACCTTCCATTAACCGACTCAGTCCTTTTTCAGAAGCTTCCAGGGCTGCACTGCTAAAGTCAACTGTACTGCGGTAATGTGCCTGTAAAATGAAAAAGCGAACTGTCATAGGACTGAATGCCTGTGAAAGCAGTGGATGATTTCCGGTGAAAAATTGTTCCAGTGTAATAAAGTTCCCCAACGATTTTCCCATTTTCTGACCGCCGATGGTAATCATATTGTTATGCATCCAGTATTTTACCGTTTCGTGACCAAGCGCGGCAGTAGACTGGGCAATTTCGCACTCGTGGTGAGGGAACATAAGGTCCATTCCGCCACCATGAATATCAAATTGTTCGCCAAGATATTTTGTTCCCATGGCAGAACATTCCATGTGCCAACCCGGGAAACCTTCACTCCAGGGCGCTTTCCAATGCATAATATGCTCAGGAGAAGCCTTTTTCCACAATGCAAAATCCACACTGCGGCGTTTCTCCGATTGTCCATCCAACTCACGGGTTGACTCCAGCATATCTTCAACATTCCTTCCGGAAAGTTTGCCGTAGTTATACTTTTTATTGTATTCTTCCACATCAAAATAAACCGAGCCTTCACTTTCGTATGCAAAACCGGCATCGAGAATTTTCTGCACAAAATCAATTTGCTCCATGATATGACCGGACGCATGCGGTTCAATGCTGGGTGGCAACACATTCAGCATTTCCATGGCTTTGTGGTAACGATTGGTATAATACTGAACCACTTCCATAGGTTCCAATTCATCCAAACGTGCTTTTTTGGCTATTTTGTCCTCTCCGCTGTCAGCATCGTTTTCCAGATGACCCACATCGGTTATGTTGCGGACATAACGAACCTTGTAACCTAAATGCATTAAATAACGAAAAAGAATATCAAAGGTTATAGCAGGACGCGCATGACCCAGATGACCATCTCCATAGACAGTTGGACCGCAAACATACATGCCCACTTTATTTTCATGAAGTGGAATAAATTCTTCTTTCTTACGACTAAGTGTATTGTAAATGGTTAGCTTCATAGACCCCTAACCCCTAAAGGGGAATTAAATTAGTTAAATATAAAAAGGCATTTTAAAAGTCCCCTTAAGGGGATTTAGGGGTTATTTATACAAACCCTTTTTGTTTTTTCAAGCTTTCATACGCTTCATTAATGGAGCGGAATTTTTCAGTGGCCGATTTTTTGACTTCATCTCCCAAATCATTCACTTTGTCGGGATGATATTTCATAGCCATCCGGCGATACGCTTTCTTTATTTCTTCATTTGTGGCTGAAGGTTCTATTTCCAATGACTTGTACGCCCAATTGGCATCCTCATGTTTCATATAAGGCGCTTTGACCGATTCAAAATCGAGCCGGTCAATACGGAAGATAGTAGCAATCCGTTGTATGGTTGCTAACTCCGAAGCAACAACTTCACCATCGGCAAACGCAATATTGAAAAGAAGATGTAATAATTCAAGCTTCGACGAATAATTCATGTGTTGGCTAATCTGAGCAGCCACTTCCGTTTCATTGATTCGCTGTTCCAATAAATTTTTCAAAATTGGCATAGCTTCCAGGGCTCCCTGTTCACCAAAATTGGCTACTAAAAAGCGTTTTACCACAGCCAGTTCCGATTTATCCACCCGTCCATCGGCTTTCATTATACAAGCCATGAGTACCAGTAAACTCATTTTAAAATCACCTTCGGTTGTACGACCGGGTCCCAATGTGCGTGTAGAATCTGTATTTTCGGAGCCACCCAGCATGGATCCGACTGCAAAACCAATCAATGCTCCCACCGGGCCACCAAAAGCCCAACCCAGACCACCTCCTATCCATCTAGCAAAATTTCCCATAACGACTTTTTAATGAAATGTTTTTTAGGACGACAAAGATACAAAAAATCAATTTGAAAATGGAGCAATTTGAAAATGAAAGAATTGAAAAATACAGAAAGTGATATTTTTTTATGAACAGTTGTATTTATTGACATTCAATTACATTGGACAAATCCTGTTTCCTGTTTTTTAGTATTGATCATTATTTCTGATTTTGTAATTTCCAAATTCTAAAATTTTCCTTTACCTTTGCGTCAGCATTGGTTCACTTATTGACATGTTTCAAATAATTGATTAAAAGGGAATCAGGTGAAAATCCTGGACAGTCCCGCTGCTGTAAGCTCTGTTTGATAGTTGACAAT
Organism: Paludibacter sp.; assembly: GCA_028748945.1. Classification (GTDB taxonomy): domain Bacteria; phylum Bacteroidota; class Bacteroidia; order Bacteroidales; family Paludibacteraceae; genus Paludibacter. Next base: position 4,736 of record JAQTOL010000080.1, on the reverse strand, counting down.
CAAAAGTTGCCAGGTATTAAAAAATAGTTTTGAACAATACTTTTGCCACTGATTTTTCGGGAAGGCGTTCAAAAATAGGAGTAAGTCAGAAGACCTGCCGTGCAATAAATGTTTTAAAGCTTTCGAGGACAGAGCTAAATACCAATATTGCAAACAAAGTTGCCTTGTTGATTTTTCTTTTCTTGCAAGCTATTTGAATAATTATTTATGCAAATAGATTGTATGCGAATCAATTCTTCTCTTTTTAAAATTTCTAAGCGAATCGTAGCATTTCTATGGTACGTCTTCATTTCGTGTTACAACATGGCGCAACAACCTCCGAAAGTTGACACGCTCAAAATTTACAAAATACCCGAAATACTTGTAACGGAAAAATACCGTGATGCGGAAGTGCGTTCCACATCACCGCTTCAAATTCTTTCATCCGAACAAATAGAGAAACTGAATGTCTTACAGGTTTCGGATGCAGTCAAATATTTTTCAGGCGTTTCGGTTATAGACTATGGTGGCATTGGAGGATTGAAAACCGTTTCGGTACGGGGATTGGGTGCAACCCACACGGCTGTAACTTACGATGGCATTACTTTATCGGACGTTCAAACCGGACAACTTGACCTGGGCCGATTCTCGCTCGATCATATAGAGATGCTTTCGCTCAACAACGGACAGGGAGATAATATTTTTCAACCGGCACGTTCGTTTGCAGCCGCTTCAGTACTGAATATCCGGACACTTTCACCACAATTTTCAGGAAGCAAAAAGGTAAACGGAAAAGTATCAATGAAAGTAGGTTCATTCGGGTTATTTAATCCATCGTTTTGGGTGGAAGGAAAACTGAACACCAAATTATCTGCATCCTTTAGCGGTGAATGGCTCGGTGCAAATGGAGAATATCCGTATACCCTGAATTACGGATCGGCTAAGGGTGACAGCACTTCGTCGGAAATCCGAAAAAATACCGATGTACACAATATTCGTCTCGAAGCGGCACTGTATGCAAACTTTTCTGAAAACGAATCGGGATTTATCAAAAGCTATTTTTATCAATCGGAACGGGGTTTACCCGGAGCCACAATCTACTATAACACCGATAATTTTTCGTCGCAACGAATGTGGGATCATACCTTTTTTACACAGGCACATTTCGAAAAGAATTTTTCGAAGTTGTTAGATTTTCAGGCAAATGCAAAATTCAATCAGGGTTATTTGCATTACCTGGATCCAACCTATTTGAGTACGGAAGGAAAACTGGAAAACAGCTATTGGCAACAAGAGTATTATGGATCGGCTGCAGTTTTATACCGTGCATTCAAAAATATTTCATTTTCAGCCTCTTCCGATATTGCTTTGGCAACTATGTCCGCTGATGTGAAAGATTTTTCATACCCAACACGATTAACCGGTCTATCTGTAATTGCTGCCAAATATGCGAATAATCAAGTGCTTGCCACCGCGAGTTTACTGGGAACTTTGGTCGACGAAACAGTCAGAACCGGTCAGTTTGCTATGAATTATCAGCATCTTTCACCTTATATAAGCTTATCGGTTAAACCGTTCGAAAAACAGGATGTCCGTTTTCGGTTCTTTTACAAAGAAATTTTCCGTATGCCCACTTTCAACGATCTGTATTATCCCAGAATGGGCAGCACGAATTTAAAACCGGAAAACACCCGACAATTCAACCTGGGATTATCTTATTCGGTTTCTTTTGGGAAAATTTTACCCTTGTTTTCCATAACATTGGATGGGTATCACAATAATATTACCGATAAAATAATTGCACTTCCAACAAAAAACACTTTCGTTTGGAGTATGTTGAATCTGGGTAAAGTGAATGTTGATGGCTTTGATTTAACCGCCGAAACTACATTAAATCCATGGAAAAAAATTGCTGTCGTGCTGGGAACCACCTATACCTATTTGCAGGCAATCAATGTAACCAACCCGACTGATGGAAGTTATAATCATCAATTGCCATACACGCCACGTGTTTCGGGTTCAGGAAAAGCGGCTATCGAAACTCCCTGGTTGGATATTGCATATTCCCTGTTATGGTCGGGGCACCGATACTCGGGCTTTCAGAACTATGCCGAGAATCGGCTGCCCGGATATTCTGATCATAGTATTTCTTTTTCGAGGTCATTCCGGTTAAACGAAAAACTACTCAACTGTAGTTTTGAATTATTGAACTTGTTTGACAAGAACTACGCCATAATTGCTTACTTCCCCATGCCGGGGCGCTCATTCCGGGCCACCATTTCACTTAAATTCTAATCAAAAATAAATTTGATCATCTGTTTTTCTGTGAATAATTCAGATTTCAATCAGGAATATTTATTGGTACTGAATATAGCTTGGAATAGGTTTTAATTTCATTAATTCATCAGGTGTCATCATTCGTTTAGGTCCCTTTTTGAGATCGTTGATATAAAACAACTTGAAGCCTGTAAATTGTACCGGTTCTTTAAAAATAAAAAAACGGTAAGTTCCTTTTTTAAGTTCAGGTTCTCCCCACCCGTCCATGTTCATGACAATCTGAACTTCGGGATGCAGTTTGATGTCCTTATAATTGGTTATCATCCGTTGAGTAAAACGGTGTACGATAAACACTTTGGGAGGAAGATGGTATTTGTTTACCAGTTTAGCTAAATAATCGGAACAATAATTTACATCTTTCGCATCGAAGGTTCCAATCTTAGTCCCGGGTTTGCTACCATCCTTCATTGAGAATTCAGGGTCGAGTCCAAAATGAACATTTGGCATTTTTAGGTATTTCTCCAACCGGGGTAATTCATCTTTGATTTGACTTAAAGACACCTGAACATCCAGAAAAATAATCATATTTTTTCTCATCTTTGAAATAGCCAGAATAGAATCAATCTGTGCATCCGGCATCCGATAACGATACTTCCCGTCCTTTCCACCATCACCCTGAGCTACCACTGCTATATAATGAAGTGCAGGCTGTACAGGAGTTTTAGGATCAGCCAATTGCCATTTTTTTATTTCCGTATCTAATTTGGCCAGCATTTCTTTTGGAGGCAATTGCCCCAAAATTCCCATTCGTTTTGAAAAAAGATTTCCATAATAAGCCACAATTCTTTTATTCGGCAAAATAGCGCCCGCCAAAGGATATGGTTGCCCTTTAACCGGCCAACGACCGGTGGTGTCGCCATTTGCCAGAAAAACCATTTTGTTGTTATAGCTTACGGTATCGAAAACCTGAATGGGTTTGGTTGCTGTTATGCTTTTCTTTTTAGGAGATTTGCTACAATTGGTCAGCAAAACAGAGAAGGCAATTGTCATTGCAACAATGAAAAATGTTTGCTTTTGTTTGTTCATTTTTGTTTGATCCCTTCAAGTAAGATCTTTTTTTAAGTTTAACTCTATTGGCTTAAACCAAAAACCGATTGAATTTCAAAGCTAGAAATTCAATCGGTTAAATTGACTTTTTGTTGTCTCACAAGGGCTCGAACCTTGACCGGCAGATTCAGAAACTGACGTGCTACCATTACACCATGAGACAATAATCGGGTGCAAAAATACAAAAATATTCTTTCAAAACAAAGCCGGAACGAAACAAAAAATCGACTGAATTTCATCGCTGAATATCAATCGATTATTTTGGATTGGTTGTCTCACCAAGACTCGAACTTGGTCAGGCAGAACCAAAAACTGCAGTGCTACCATTACACCATGAGACAATCGTTGGGCTTTATTCCTAAAGCGGTGCAAAGATACAACTGTTTTTCATTTCGGCAAAATGTTTCTGAAGAATTATTCAGACTTATTCAATTCAGCCTATTCTATAGTCAACAAATAGTAGTTTTTTTTGCCTTTTTGAACTAATAAGTATTTGTTATTGAGCAGATTTGAATCCGTCAGCACTTCGTCCTGATTCTCCAGTTTTTCTTTGTTCAGGCTCACGCCACCGGATTGTACCAGCTTGCGCATTTCGCCTTTCGATGGGAAAACAGCTGCATTTTCAGTCAAAAAATCGATTGCTTTGACACCGGATTTTAAATCCGAAAGGGAAACTTTGAATTGAGGAACGCCTTCAAAGACTGCTAAAAGCGTATCTTCGTCCAGCTTTTTCAAAGCATCGGAAGTTGAATTTCCAAATAATATACTGGAGGCATCAACGGCTGCCTGATAATCTTCTTCCGAGTGAACCATAACGGTTACTTCCTGAGCCAGACGTTTTTGTAAGATTCTCAAATGTGGTGCTTGTGAATGTTCTGCCACAAGCATTTCAATCACATTTTTGTCAATGGCCGTAAATATTTTTATATATTTTTCGGCATCCTCATCACTCACATTTAACCAAAACTGATAGAATTTGTATGGCGAAGTATAACGACGATCCAACCAAACATTGCCACTTTCTGTCTTTCCGAATTTACCACCGTCGGCTTTGGTGATAAGCGGACAAACCAATGCAAAAGCTTCACCGCCTGTTTTTCGACGTATCAATTCCGTTCCGGTGGTGATATTTCCCCATTGATCGGAACCTCCCATTTGCAATTTGCAGTTTTTTGTCTGATATAAATGCAAAAAATCGAAACCCTGCAATAATTGATAGGAAAATTCTGTAAATGACATTCCAACATTAGAATCATTGGCAAGTCGTTTTTTTACCGACTCTTTTGCCATCATATAATTAACAGTAAGGTGCTTACCAATATCACGAATGAAATCCAGAAATGAATAATCCTTCATCCAATCGTAATTATTAA
>JAQTOL010000079.1 GCA_028748945.1 Paludibacter sp. | reverse complement strand
TCAATCAATTATTTAATCACCAATCGCTTTCAAGAGCTGAGGCGGCTGAAGTAATGACCAATATTGCTGCGGGAAAGTATAACGATTCTCAGATAGCAGCATTTATTTCAGTATACTTAATGCGCAGTATCGAACTAGATGAGGTGATTGGATTCAGGGATGCACTTCTTCAATTAGCCATTCCGATGGATTTATCGGAGTTTGATGCCCTGGATATAGTTGGTACCGGCGGCGATGGAAAAAATACCTTCAATATCTCCACCTGCAGTTGTTTTGCCGTGGCAGGTGCCGGTTACAAAGTGGCCAAACACGGGAACTACGGTGCCACATCGGTGAGTGGATCGTCCAATGTATTGGAATATTATGGTGCAAAGTTCACTACAGATATAAATATCATTAAACGTTCTCTTGACGATTCGGGCTTTGCTTATTTGCATGCACCGATTTGCAATCCTGCCATGAAAAATGTGGCTCCGGTGCGTAAAGGCCTGGGTGTCCGTACGTTCTTTAATGTTCTGGGCCCGTTGATTAGCCCTGTTCGTCCGCGATATCAGTGTCTTGGAGTTTATAGTCTGAAAATGATGCGCCTCTATAATTACATTTATCAGAATCTTGGTTGTGAGTATTCCATCGTTCATTCCTTGGATGGTTATGATGAAATTTCGTTGACAGACACCTGTAAAGTGGTAAATAATAAAGGCGAATTTGTGTATACACCCGAGCAACTGGGTTTCAAAACATTGAAACAAGAAGAACTTTGGGGTGGAAGCACAATAGACGAAGCGGCACAGATATTTATGAATGTGCTGGACAACAAAGCAACCGACGCGCAGCGCGATGCCGTAATTATCAATTCTGCTTTTGCCATTCAGACACGAAGTTCCTATAAACCGCTCGAACAATGCAAAGCCGAAGCTGCCGAATCGCTTGCCGGTGGTTATGCAAAAAAAGCGTTTGTAAAGTTTGTGGAGATATATAAGTAAAAATTTGGCTTCGCCGATATGACTTCGTGAAAGTAGCTTCGCTGATATTATTTCATGAAATGTTTCAATATCACGACCGAAGGGAGTCATATCAACAAAGTTCATATCAATGTAATTCATATCAACAATGTCAACTATATTAGAAAAAATATTAGCTTCCAAAGCCATTGAAGTTGCCTCAAGAAAACTGCAACTTCCTGTTTCTGCTCTCGAAAAAGCACCTGCCTTCTCACGCAAATGTTTATCGATGAAGGAAAGTCTGCTTCAATCCGAATCAGGAATCATTTCTGAATTTAAACGTAAATCGCCTTCACTGGGATGGATTCATGAGGATGCCGATGTGGTGGATGTTACTTCGGGTTACAGTGCAGCGGGAGCTTCCGGTATTTCGATTCTTACCGATTTGGAGTATTTCGGAGGAACACCCATGGATTTGATGGCAGCCCGGCCTCAGATTTCATGTCCGGTTTTGCGTAAGGATTTTGTGATAGACGAATACCAACTTTATGAGGCAAAAGCCATTGGGGCAGATGTTATTTTATTGATAGCTGCAGCATTAACGGTGGAAAAAACATTAGAACTTGCAAAAAAAGCGTATGAATTGGGACTGGAAGTATTGCTCGAGGTTCATAACGCCGAAGAAATCGGCCATGCCAACGATTATGTGGATATGCTCGGTGTCAACAACCGTAACCTGAAAACGTTCGAACAAAGCATACAGACTTCGTTTGATTTGGCAGCGTTGATTCCCGACCGGTTTATAAAAGTAAGCGAAAGCGGAATTTCAAAAGTGGAAACAGTAAAAGAATTACGCCAGATGGGTTACAAAGGTTTTTTGATGGGTGAGAATTTTATGAAAGAGGAAAATCCGGCGGAAGCGTTGAGAAGATTTATTGAAGGACTGAAATAGTTATTTGCTACGCGTTATTAATGGTTATTGATAGTTATTTGCCCTTCGGGCGTTATTTGCAATACGTTATAAATTGTAAATGAGTAATATACGAAGTATAAATAACGACGGAGCCAAATAACACGAAGTAAATAACACGAAGTAAATAACAAAATATATCAGATGGAAATTAATACTTCACTAAAGATTAAGATTTGCGGGATGAAATATTCCGAAAATATAAAGGCAGTTTCAGCTTTGAAGCCTGATTTTATGGGTTTTATTTTTTACCCGAAATCGCCCCGCTATGCCGGTACATTAGATATTTCGGTGTTGAATGAATTTCCAAAAACGATAAAAAAAATCGGGGTTTTTGTGAATGAAAATCTGGAGAATATTCTCACGATTGCCTTTAAATATAAGCTGGATGGAATGCAACTTCACGGAACCGAACTGGTGGAAATGTGCGAAAAACTAAAAGAAGTTGGTTACATTGTCATAAAAGCATTTCCCATTGCAGAGGCTTATAATTTCAAAGTAACAAAAACTTATGAAGGTGCCTGTGATTATTTTTTATTCGATACAAAAACGGATGCTTATGGCGGTTCCGGAGTAAAATTCAATTGGAAAATCCTCGACGAATATAAAGGTGAAACTCCTTTTTTACTTAGTGGCGGAATATCAACTGATGATGCCGAAGATATTCTTAAAATAGAACATCCTAAATTTGCAGGTGTGGATTTGAACAGCAAATTTGAAGTAAAACCCGGAATTAAAAATGTGAAACTATTAGAGAAATTTATTTCGCAATTGGGAGAATAAACAACAAATTACTTAGTCCTTACCTCTTACTTCTTATTCCTGAAAAATATGAACAGAATTAATCAATTATTCCAACAAAAAAAAGAAAATATTCTTTCGGTATATATTACCGCAGGTTTTCCAACCTTGGAAGACACAGTACCTGCACTTAAATGTCTGCAATCAAATGGTGTGGATCTAGTAGAAATAGGTGTTCCATTTTCGGACCCGATGGCAGATGGGATTGTGATTCAAAATAGCAGTCATGTGGCTCTGCAAAACGGAATGAGTATTCGTAAATTATTTGAACAATTGAAAGCGGTTCGATTGGACATTCATATTCCACTGGTTATGATGGGATATTTGAATCCTGTTATGCAGTTTGGTTTTGAAAATTTTTGTAAGGAATGCAGCCGGGTAGGAGTGGACGGAATGATAATTCCCGATCTTCCCATGGCGGATTTTTTAGTAGAATACAAGGAGATTGCCGAGCGTTATAAACTTGAATTTATTTTTCTCATAACTCCCGAAACTTCGGACGAACGTATTCGTGAAATTGACAGTCATACCCACGGGTTTATTTACATGGTTTCCTCAGCAGCGGTTACCGGTACGCAAAATTCTTTCGACAATAAAGTTGAATACTTTAACCGCATCAATGCCATGAATCTGAAAAATCCAAGATTAATCGGTTTCGGGATTTCCAATAAATCTACCCGCGATACGGTGAACCGATATTCATCTGGAGCCATTATCGGTAGTGCATTTATCAAAGCATTGGAAGAAACACAGGATGTGGAAAAAGGTGTGAAATTGTTGCTGGAGAGATTGGGAAAATAAAAGGAAAGTCATTAAAATAAAATGCCGGATTCGTAATTGAATCCGGCATTTATTCTAAATAGTAAATTGTCAATGATTAAATTGTCAATTCTTACAAGGTTTTTCTTACTTCAGTTTCTTCGTAACTTTCAACCATATCACCTACTTGTATATCGTTGTAGTTCTTGATGTTCAAACCGCATTCGTAGTTTGTTCCAACTTCTTTTACATCGTCTTTGAATCGTTTTAATGAGTCCAGTTCTCCGGTGTAAACGACAATGCCATCGCGAATGATACGAATTTTATTGGTTCGTTTAATTTTACCTTCACGAACCAAACAACCTGCGATTGTTCCCACTTTGGTGATGTTGAATACTTCGCGAATTTCGACTGTAGCAGTGATTTCTTCTTTGATTTCAGGAGAAAGCATTCCTTCCATAGCGGACTTGATTTCTTCAATCGCATCATAAATGATCGAGTATAAACGGATATCGATTTCTTCTTTCTCGGCAATTTTGCGGGCAGAAGTTGTCGGGCGAACCTGGAATCCACAGATAATAGCATTTGAAGCTGCAGCCAGCAATATATCCGAATCGGAAATAGCACCTACCGCTTTATGAATTACATTTACCTGAATATTTTCGGTCGATAATTTTTGTAGCGAATCGGACAAAGCTTCTACAGAACCATCCACGTCACCTTTTACGATGATATTCAGTTCCTTGAAATCACCAAGTGCAATACGACGCCCTAATTCGTCCAGTGTAAAGTGCTTTTTAGTTCGTAAACTTTGTTCACGTTGCAATTGCTCACGTTTTGCAGCAATGTTTTTTGCTTCTTGTTCAGATGCCATTACGTTGATAATATCACCTGCTTGCGGAGCACCGTTAAGACCTAAAATTAATGCAGGTTCTCCCGGCTTTACTTCTTTGATGCGTTGGTTCCGTTCATTGAACATGGCTTTAATCTTACCGTGATACGTTCCGCTTAATACAGCATCGCCCTGATAGAGTGTTCCGTTTTGAATTAATATCGTGGAAATAAATCCACGTCCTTTATCTAATGTCGACTCGATAACCGAACCGATAGCACGTTTATTCGGGTTAGCTTTCAAATCAAGTAGTTCTGCTTCGAGCATTACTTTTTCAAGTAGTTCGGCAATGCCGGTTCCCTTTTTAGCCGAAATTTCATGTGACTGATATTTTCCTCCCCAGTCTTCGACGAGGTAATTCATCTGTGACAGAGCTTCTTTTATTTTTTCAGGATTTGCTCCCGGTTTATCTATTTTATTTATTGCAAATACTATTGGTACATTAGCTGCGGCAGCATGATTAATAGCTTCAATGGTTTGAGGCATCACACTGTCATCGGCAGCTACCACGATAATAACGATATCCGCTACTTTTCCACCACGGGCACGCATAGCCGTAAAAGCTTCATGTCCCGGTGTATCAAGGAATGTAATGTGTTGGCCATTTTCAAGTTTTACATTATAGGCACCAATATGTTGAGTAATACCTCCGGCTTCACCGGCAATTACATTGGCTTTACGAATGTAGTCCAGAAGCGATGTCTTACCGTGGTCAACGTGTCCCATTACTGTTACAATCGGGGCGCGTGGTACTAAATCAGCTTCGGTATCAATTTCTTCTTCACCGATTGCTTCAATTACGTCGTGACTCACATATTCTGTTGTAAAACCGAATTCTTCGGCCACAATATTGATGGTTTCCGCGTCCAACCGTTGATTGATAGAAACCATCAATCCAATGTTCATACAGGTACCAATAACCTGATTTACGGTTACATCCATCATTACAGCCAACTCACTTGCCGTAACAAACTCGGTGAGTTTCAATACACTCTCGCCTTCGCGTTCGCGTTGAGCCTGCTCTTGTTGGCGGGTACTCACACTGTCGCGTTTGTCACGTCGGTATTTTGAGCCTTTCCCTTTTTTATTTGCTCCCGAAAGACGGGCTAATGTCTCTTTAATTTGTTTTTGAACATCAACCTCGTTTACTACTGTTTTTAATACCCGTTTTGGAGCATTCTTGTTTACATTGCCTCTTGGGGCATTGCCGGCTCCACCACCGGTGGTACCAGGAGTAACTTTTTTAGGATGTGCAAAACCTTGAGTTGGTAGATTTGTTGATGGAACCTTATTGATATCAACCTTTTGATTAGAAAAACGTTCACGTTTCTTTTTGGGTTGTCCACCTGTTCCTACTGTACTTGTGTTGAGAACTGGTCGTGTATTTTTTTTGTCTCCGTCAATAACCGGTTTTTTAAAATCAGTACTTACTTTGATCTTATCTTCTCTTTCCCTACGTTTCTGTTCCTTGGTTTTTGGCTTTGGACGTGTACTTTGATTGAGAAGATCCAGATTAATTGTTCCGATTACAACAGGTGCTTTATCTAAAGTTGGTCTGGATAAAGAGAAAACTTCATCTTCTTCGTGATCGTTGTCTTTTGTTTCAATGTTTCCAAGGTTTAGATCTAAGTCTTCAACTTTCTCTTGTAATTTGACGATTTTTTTAGGAGTATGTTTTAAAGTCTCTGTTTTTGATACTTCTTTTGATTTTGGCTCTTCCTGAATCACTTTTTCTTCCTTCGGCTTAGCTTCAATCTCTTTTGTTGTTACTATAACCTTTGGCTCTTCAGATTTTTTCTGAGCTGGTATTGTTTGTTTTACCGGAATAATTTCCACTTCCTTTTCCTGCTCAGGCTTTGGAGTTTCTACAGGTTTTGGAGACTCTGCAGGTTTCTGAGCTTGTTCTGGTTGAATTTTTTTAGGTTCTTCAACCACCTTTTCAACCACTTTATGGATAATCTCCGGTTCAATTGGTTTCTCAATTACAATTGGTTTCTCAACAACCGGTTCCTTTTTCTTTTCTTCCGGTTTAGTTTCTATATGTTTGTCTTTAGCCTCCAAATCGATATGTCCAACTGATTTGAAGTGTGGCAATTGATCCTCAGAAATTTTAACATGAATAGTTTCTTCTGTTTTTTCAACAGCTTTGGGTTGATTATAACCTTCAAGAGCTACAGTTTCAGCCTTATCTTTTAGATGACGCTCTTGACTTAATCGCTCCGATTCAATTTTTAGAGCCATATCTTTGTTGAATTCTTTTGCCAATAAAAGATGCAGGTCGTCCGACAACTTTAAATTGGGGTCGACAACAATTTTATGACCTTTTTTCGCAAGAAACTCAACAGCGGTGGACATTCCGACATTCAAATCTTTGCAGGCTTTACTTAATCTTATGGACATAATCTATAATTACAGTTTTCTATTTTATATATAAGTTTTCGGTCTTCTGTCACAGTTTATGTTTTTAAACGTAACATCAAATAATTAAGACCTGACTAAGAAACAGTTTCTTCTCCTTCTTCAGCTTCATCTGCAAATTCAGCATTCAGAATTGCCAACACTTCGTCAATCGTTTCTTCTTCGAGGTCGGTTCGACGAATTAAGTCCGGACGGGAAATCGACAAGACACTTTTTGCCGTATCACAACCGATGGCTTTCAATGCATCGATGACCCATTGATCAATTTCGTCGCTGAATTCATCCAGGTAAATATCTTCAGTTTCAGTCTCTTCATCTAATTCGCGGAATACATCGAGTGTATATCCTGTAAGCATTCCGGCCAGTTTAATATTCATACCACCTTTACCAATAGCTTGCGATACTTCTTCAGGTTTCAGGTATATCTCAGCTTTTTTCTCTACCTCGTTTAACCGGATTGAAGAAATTTTTGCAGGACTTAATGCGCGGGAAATAAATAAACTGAGATTGTTTGTATAGTTTATCACGTCGATATTTTCGTTGCGTAATTCACGAACGATACCATGAATACGCGAACCTTTCACACCAACACAGGCTCCAACCGGATCAATACGGTCATCATACGATTCTACCGCAACCTTGGCGCGTTCGCCTGGCATACGGGCAATCTTCTTAATAGTGATCAATCCTTCATGAATTTCAGGTACTTCCAGTTCAAATAAGCGTTCCAGAAATACTGGTGAAATCCGCGAAAGAATAATTTTAGGGTTGTTGTTTTTGTTTTCAACCATGGCTACTACCGCACGTACTGTGTCTCCCTTGCGATAAAAATCGGTTGGTATCTGTTCCGATTTTGGTAAATAGAGTTCGTTACCTTCTTCATCAATAAGTAACATTTCTTTTTTCCAAATCTGGTATAATTCAGCACTTACAATCTGACCGACTTTTTCGCTGTATTTGCTGAAAACGTTATCTTTTTGCAGTTCCAGTATTTTTGACGAAAGTGTTTGGCGTAAAGTCAAAATGGCGCGACGACCAAAACCAATAAAATCTACTGTATCCGTTACTTCTTCATCAATCTCGTAATCTTCATCAATCTTTTTTGCATCGGAAAGTGATATTTGTAAATTCGGATCTTCTACATCCTCATCAGCTACTACGGTACGGTTACGATAGATTTCAAAGTCACCCTTATCGGGATTTATAATCACATCATAATTTTCATCTGTCCCAAACATCTTTGAGAGGACATTGCGGAATGACTCTTCCATTACACTAATCAAAGTACTTCTGTCGATGTTTTTTAGCTCTTTGAACTCCGAAAAAGTATCAATTAAGCTAATAGTTTCTTTTTTGCTCATGGCTTATTTGAATCTAATAATATATTTTGTAGTTTTAATATCCTCATAAGGGAAAGTGAGGTTTTCTGAAATTGTTATTTTTCGTTTGGCTCCATCTGGTTTTTCGGTTCTTTCTGTTTTCAGAATAAATTCAGTTTCCCCTGCTTCGACTAAAATACCATTCGTTTTATACCCCTTTTTGGTCAGTACTTCAACTTCATTTCCAATGTTTTTTTCGTATTGTTTCAACACCTTAAAGGGTTCGGTAAGACCAGCCGAGCTCACTTCCAACTCGTAATCTTCAATCTCCCGATCGAGTTGCGACTCTATATGGCGGTTTACCTCCATGCAAAATCCTAATGTAACCCCATCAAAAGAGTCCAATTCAACTGAGATTTTGTTGTCAGGAGTGACTTTTACATCCACCAAATAATAATCTGTGTCGATAATAAATTGCTCAACTATCAGATATACTGAGTCTTTCGAAATCATGGCTAAAGTTATTTTAACAAACGAGGGGACTGTTGTCCCCTCCTCCGTATCCTATTTCCGATGCAAAAGTACAAAATAATTCTTTATTATACAAACTATTAAGAAAAAAATCAAATACGAATACTTTCATTTTTATTTTTATTTAATAATGTTGGTTTTCTCAGCTATGCTTGTTTGTATTTTTATTCAAAAAATCTGGTGAATTGTTTTTCTGAAAAAGAAATACTTCTATCTTTGTATAAAAATACTTCATTTTAAAATACATCCGATGTTTAAAATATTATCAGTCAATCCGGGTTCAACTTCCACAAAATTTGCTGTTTACGAAGGTGAAAGGTTGATTTGTCTTCATACAAAACGTCATACTTCCGATGAATTAAAACCCTATAATACACTTCCGGAACAATCGGATTTCCGAAAGGATATTATCCTTCAAAGGCTGAAAGAAGATGGAATTGACTTGTCTGAACTTTCGGCTGTAGTTGGGCGCGGAGGTTTGGTACGTCCGCTTGAATCGGGGGTTTATGCTGTAAATGAAAAACTGCTGTATGATCTGAAATATGCAACTACCGGGGAACACGCCAGTAATCTGGGTGGAATAATTGCTCACGAAATCGCTGTTGAAATTCCGAATTGCCGGGCATTTATTGCCGATCCTGTGGTTGTGGACGAGATGCAGGATGTGGCACGGATAAGCGGACTGCCTTTTATCCCGCGTCGCTCACAATTTCATGCACTGAATCACAAAGCAGTTGGACGAAAGTATGCCGTAGCACACGATACTTTATATGAAAAATTGAATTTGGTCATTGCTCATTTGGGAGGTGGAATATCGGTTGCCGCGCATCGGCAGGGTAAAGTGGTGGATGTCAATCAGGGCCTGGATGGTTATGGCCCATTTTCGCCGGAACGTGCGGGAACTCTGGATGCAGGTCTGTTGGTTAAGCTTTGTTTTAGTGGAAATTATACCGAATCTGAAGTAAAAAAAATGATTGTCGGTAATGGTGGTTTAATGGCTCATTTAGGGACAAATGAAGTTCAAACAGCCACACTTATGGCCGAAGAAGGAGATGAGCACGCAAAAATTGTTTTACAGGCTTTGGCTTACCATGTTGCTAAAGAAATTGGTGCTATGTTTACTGTTTTGAAAGGCGACGTGGATGCTGTTATTTTAACCGGTGGAATTGCGCATAGCCAGTTTGTGGTAGATTATATCCTTAAAATGATTTCCTCCTTTGCCAAAGTTGTTATTTATCCCGGAGAAGATGAGATGGAAGCATTGGCAATGAGTGGATTAAGAGTGTTGAATGGGGAAAAAAGCAAGGTGTACTGAATGGTTTTGATTGCTGAAAAGTTATAAATGAATCAAGATTATGATAAGTGCTTACCGACTCTCTTTAAGTACAATTGAACTTCCTCCGAAAAATCAACCAGATCTTCTTCTTGTATTACATTGTCAAGAATTTGACCTGTAATAGTAGGTAAATATCTCGAGCCTGAAATAGCATCATATCGAAATGCAATATGCCTGTCAAAATTTATAATGTGA
>JAQTOL010000078.1 GCA_028748945.1 Paludibacter sp. | reverse complement strand
ATCTATCCTTGGAATAGTCAAAGAAGGATTTTCAGGCGTCCATGATTTCAATATATCTTTACTCCAGTTTGTTCCTTTAGAATCACCACTGTGCATTAAAGCTTCGTAAGTACCATCATACAATTTCCCTCCTAACTGATATGAAAATTGAACAGAAAAATCAAAACCATAAGCATTCACCTGAGTACCAAAACCTCCGTATACTTTAGCCAAGGTGCTACCAAGGTCCGATTGTTTTGCCTTTGTATAATCATCTGTTATTGTTCTATCGCCATTATCAGGATCTACATAATACGTTGCTTTACCAGTTATTTGATCAACTCCGGCATATTCTCTCATATAAGTATTATAAAGAGAACCTCCTATTTTATAAATATAATTACTTCCTTTTTGACCTAATTCTTTAATAGCAGGTGCTAAATCGGTAATTTTATTTGTATAAGTAGTAGCATTAACATTTGCAGTCCATTCAACATTCCTGTTCTTGAAAATAGTACTGTTCAAGTCAACTTCAACACCATTATTAACTATAGAACCGACATTCGTTGGAAATGAAGAATAACCCAGTGAAACTTGCACCGGTTGATTATATAACAAATCGGTTGTTGTTCTGCTAAAATATTCTACACTACCATTTAATTTACTTTTGAAAAGTTCAAATTCCACACCGGTATTAAAAGCATAAGAAGTTTCCCAGGTAATGTCTTTATTTCCTTTATATGCATATTTTACTGCAAAGTCACCATTACTATTTGCAACGGTATATTGGTCGAGATACGCATAATAATTTCCTATGTTATCATTACCTTGTGTTCCAAAGCTGGCTTTTGCCTTTAACATATTAATCCAGTTAACATCACTCATAAAGTTTTCTTTACTGATTAACCAGGAAGCACCGGCACTACCAAAATTTCCCCAACGACTCTCAGGACTAAAACGGGAAGATGCATCTCTACGGTAAGACCCACTTAAGAAATACTTACCATCATAGTCATATTGAACACGCCCTAAAAATCCCATAGTAGCATATTGGTTGGTATATGAAGATACCTGAGGAGGTGTTTGAATTGCATTGTCCAATTCTCCAATGTATGGATCGTAAAGCATTGTATTTGCACCTGATAAACTTTGAATTTTTAACCTGTATGTTTCATAACCGGCTAAAAAATCAAAATTGTTTTTGTTTCCAATCGTTGTTTTATAGGTTGCAAGGTATTGTTCATTAACAGCCAATTGACGATCACTCGATACATAAACATATCCCTGACTTCCAACACTACCACCATAGAATTGATTATTTAAACTATTAGTTCGTTGGTTATAGACATTAGCTGCAATATTGGCTGTTAATTGAAATCCTTCAAAAGGAGTTACAATTGCATACCATTTTGCATTAAAAGCATCCGTATATGCATGTGATTTATCAAGTTGTAAAGTACTTGCCGGATTTGCCAATGGCATAAAAGCACGGGTAAAATTAGTAGATGAACCTCCAAAATCGTAAACCGTGTATCCTCTGTTGTCAACTTTGATAGTCCCATCAGCATTGCGTACATACATAGGGTATATTGGGGCTATCATATTGGTTACATAAAACAAATTACCGGAAGATCCCCAGGAAGTTTGGCCTCCCGGTGATTGAATATCGTAGTTTGAATATCCAAGATTTGTTCCTACTTTTAACCATTTTTTAGCCTGATAATCAACTTTAGCAAGACCGGTATAACGGGTAAATCCTGATCCTGAAACAATCCCGGAATCATCTAAATATCCGGCTGACATATAATAGTTGAGTTTATCCGATGAACCAGCAACGGAGACATTATATTCCTGACGCATGTTGCCTTTGTTAAAAAGTTCATTATACCAATTGTCAGGTTTATAGTAATAACTACCGTCAGTATAACCTAAAGTAGCATTCGGATTTAATTTAAAATTCGTTCCAATTAGATTTTCACCAGCAGGAACAGTATAAACCTGATAACCCAGACCTTGTTTTGAAGTTAATGTTGAATTTGCATATGCATAAGCTGAGGCTGCACTTTGCCCATTGTAAACTCTTGAGTTATACAATGCCTTATAATATGTTTCATAATACATTGCAGGATCTGTCATTACATCATAATTAGGCACAGCACGCGAATTTGAGCCCCATTTAGCATCCACGGTAATTACGGCTTCTTTAGAATCAGATTTTTTGGTTGTAATCAAAATAACCCCATTCGCACCACGTGATCCATAAATAGCATTAGCGGCTGCATCTTTAAGAACTGTCATACTTTCAATGTCCTGCGGATTTATTGCAGACATGCTACCATCGTAGGGAACTCCATCTACTACATACAATGGACTATTACTAGCACTCATGGAACCAATACCACGAATCCGAACAGTCGCTGTTGTACCGGGTTGTCCGTTATTTGATGTAACCTGTACTCCGGCAACTTGTCCTGCCAAAGCGTTAGTCACATTTGATACAGATCTTTCAGCAATTTTATCAGCCTTAATAATTGCAGCCGATCCTGTAAATGCCGACTTTTTAGCCGAACCATAGGCTACAACCATTAATTCCTCCAAATCAGATGTGGCAACTTCTAAACGAATAACCATTCCATCCTTTGCTTCCACATCTACAGTTTTCATTCCTACAAAAGAAACGACAATATTCTTGGCATTTCCCTGTAAACTGATTTTGAAATCTCCATCCACATTTGTAATGGTACCTACTGTAGTACCTTTTACCATTACAGTTGCACCAATAACAGGTTGCCCATCTTCAGCGTAAAGTACTTTTCCAGAAATGGATTTTGATTGAGCATTAATCAAACCTACGCCTACCAAAAAGAGGCAAGCCAATAAGAACGTTAGTTTTCTCATAAATTTAACATTTTGTTTATTAATCTTCTTTAATTTGCGAATTATATTCGACAGTTCTCGATAATTAAATGCAAAAATAGAGTATTAATA
The DNA here is from genome assembly GCA_028748945.1 of Paludibacter sp. GTDB lineage: Bacteria > Bacteroidota > Bacteroidia > Bacteroidales > Paludibacteraceae > Paludibacter. The sequence continues at coordinate 7,198 of JAQTOL010000078.1, read as the reverse complement.
TTTAGAAAACAACATATTTCACTAACAATTTGAGAAAATAATTATTTTTTTTTATCATAACGACTTGGATCTAAACTTACAAATTACGGTTTATTGTATTTTAACATCCTATAACACGGCACCTTCATTATATATCGCACTGTTTATCTGGTATTTAAAATTTATATTTCATCAACTAACTAATAAAACATAAATTTTATATATTTTCAAATACAAACAGAAATATTTTTTAGCAGACAAACATTTAACATATCAAAATTGTAAAAACAAAAGAATATTATTCAAAAACGTCAAATCTGAACATTTTTTGTGTATCTTAGCAAAAATTCACCATATATTATGGATTATTTTTCAAATTTCCCGGCAAAACAGGAACCATTGCCATAGGAATGCAAAAAACCCTTTATAAATAAATTTATAAAGGGTTTATCTTTCTGTTATTAAGTGACCGCAGCAGGATTCAAACCTGCAACCCCCACATCCGTAGTGTGGTACTCTATTCAGTTGAGCTATGCAGCCATTTTTCTTTTGAGAGTGCAAAGATAGGGCTAATTTTTAAATCAACAATGATTTTTCTGAAAAAAAGTTTGTTAGTCCGGTATAATTGAAAATTGACACATCCTTTTTATGCGATAACAAAATCCAATTGCTTTTTATCCAGATTTGTACGGGCAACTTTCACAGTCAGTTCATCACCCAATTGGTAACGTTTATGAAATCTACGGCCGACTAAACAATAATTTTTATCATCAAAACTATAGTAATCGTCGTCAAGATCACGAATAGGAATCATGCCTTCGCATTTATTTTCGACAAGTTCTACATAAATACCCCATTCCGTTACACCGGAAATAACTCCATCGAACACCTGCCCGATGCGTTCGGACATAAATTCTACCTGTTTATATTTGATGGAAGCACGTTCGGCATTGGCAGCCAGTTGCTCCATGGCTGAACTGTGTTCACAATAGCCTTCATATTCATCAGCACTCACGCTTTTTCCATCATGGGCATATTTTTCCAATAGTCGGTGAACCATCATATCGGGATAACGACGAATAGGAGAAGTAAAATGTGTGTAATAATCGAATGCCAACCCATAATGTCCCATGTTTGAAGTAGAATAAATTGCTTTTGCCATGGAACGAATAGCCAGTGTTTCAATCAGGTTTTGTTCTTTTTTCCCTTGCACTTCATCCAATAAAGTATTTATAGAACCTGATACAGCCTGTGGTTTACCGGTAGTTTTCAAATTATATCCAAATCGTTTTATAAACACAGAAAATGTAGCCAACTTTTCAGGATTTGGAACATCATGAATTCTATAGACAAACGTTTTTGCTTTTTGTCCTTTGCCGACCTTTCCAATGTGCGTAGCCACTGTTTTATTAGCCAGCAACATAAATTCTTCAATCATTTTATTGGAATCCTTTTGTTCTTTGAAAAATACTGAAACCGGTTTCCCTTTTTCATCAATTTCAAAACGGACTTCCACCCGGTCGAAAGCAATAGCACCGTTGTCGAAACGACCTTTTCGAAGAATCTTAGCTAAACGGTCAAGTGTAAGAATTTCCTCTTTAAAATCGCCTTCACCTGTTTCAATGACTGCCTGAGCTTCCTCATAAGCAAAACGGCGATTGCTGCAGGTTACGGTCTTAGCAATTTCATATTTGATTACTTCAGCATTATCATTCATCTGAAAAATAACAGAATAAGTCAACTTGTCTTCATTAGGCCTCAGAGAACAGATCCCATTGGATAAATGTTCCGGTAACATAGGAATGGTCCTATCAACCAGGTAAACCGAAGTGGCACGTTGTTCAGCTTCCGTTTCAATGATTGTTCCCGGACGAACGTAGTGGGTCACGTCGGCAATGTGTACTCCTACTTCCCACAAACCATTTTCCAGCTTTCGCAGGGAAAGTGCATCATCAAAGTCTTTTGCATCGCGCGGATCAACAGTAAATGTTGTCACGTTCCGCATGTCAATCCGCCGGGCAACTTCCTGGGCTGTAATACCCGCATCCATAACTGCAGCAGCAGCTTCCACTTCGGCCGGATATTTATACGGTAACCCAAATTCGGCCAGGATTGCATGCATTTCGGCTGTATTATCCCCTTTATCGCCCAATATATCAATTACTTCTCCAACCGGATTCTTCAAGTTGGGTTCCCACTCAAGCAATTTAACGACAGCTTTTTGTCCGGTCTTACCTCCTTTCAATTTGTTTTTCGGAATAAAAATGTCATTTGTCATGACTCTGTTATCCAAAATCAGGAAAGCGTAATTTTCAGACACATCCAATATTCCAACAAAAGTATCTTTTGCCCGTTTGATAATCTCCACCACTTCACCTTCGGGTTGTTGCCCTTTTCGGTGTGCATACAGAAATACTTTTACCTCATCATTTAGCAAAGCATGATTGGTTTTTTGTTCCGGTATGAACACCAAATCGCCACCATCATCAGGTATCAGGTAAGTCTTTACTCCATGCCGTTCAATCTTTCCGGTTATGTATCCGTTTCTTGAATTAACTTTAAACATACCACGGGAAGTTTCCACCAGAAAATCTTCATCCAATAATTCGTACAGTATCTGATTAATAAAAATCCGTTGTGATTCGGATTTAATATTTAACAAGGTTGATACTTGCTTGTAATTGAACGTTTTTTCAAGATTCTCATTAAAAATATTGATAATATTACGTACCAATTCTGTTTTGCGGATGCGGGTACTTGGGGCAGGTCTTTTCTTTTTTGACATGATAATTTAAATTTGAATAATGTTCGGAGCAGGGAGTTGGAAGTAACAAACATGCAAATATACAACAAAGCTTTGACATGAATAGTTTTTTGTTAATTATTTATTTTATTTCAATTTGAAGAAATATTATGTATCTTCGTATTTCAAACCAGACAATATAAGTGATTAACGATAAAATGAAAATAAAGATTGCTTTTATAATTAATCCCTTTTCGGGAACCGGAAAGAAGGAAGATCTTCCAAAATTAATTCTTCAGGAACTGGATCAAACGGTTTTCGAATCAGTAATTGTTTTTACCGAATTTCGCGGTCATGGAACAGAATTAGCAAAGGGATTTGTTGAGAAAAACTTTCGTTTTGTTGTAGCCGTTGGGGGTGACGGAACGGTAAATGAAATCGCCCGTTCACTGACCCATACCAATGTTTCTTTGGGCATCATTCCCATTGGTTCAGGCAACGGTTTAGCCAGGCACTTAGGCATCCCCATGAATGTAAAAAGAGCCATTCAACAACTAAATCAATCGGAAAGTATATTCATGGATTATGGGCTTGTAAATGATCACCCTTTCTTTTGTACTTGTGGAACAGGTTTTGATGCCTATGTAAGTACCGAGTTTGCAAAAGGCAAAAAACGGGGTATCATGAGCTATATCGAAAAAATTATTACAGGCTACTTCAATTATAAATCTCAAAATTACTTTCTGAAAGGTGAAGGAATCGATTTAAAGGCGAAAGCATTTGTACTAACCTTTGCCAATGCTTCACAATGGGGAAATAACGCATATATTGCTCCGCAGGCAAGTGTTCAGGATGGCAAAATTGACATTTCCATCATGAGTAATTTTCCAATCATTGCTATTCCAACGCTGGCATTGCAGTTGTTTGCAAAGACAATAGACAAAGATTTGTTTATGACTACACTTCGTGCCAAAGACATAACATTAACACGCGAAGAATCCGGTCCTTTCCATTATGATGGAGAACCTTATTCTGAAGGAACAACCATACAAATCAAAACGATTCAAGACGGGCTGAAAGTACTGGTGAAGAAACGGTTTTGAGATTAATCCAGACAATTTATCGTTTCCTTTTAATTAAGCTCTAAGAAAAAATTCATTTTATTTATTTTCCTTGGCCTTCATCTCACCTGTATTGGGGCAACAAATGATTTACTGATTTATCAGTACCAAAATATCAGCGGAAAGAATTATAAAACAAATGAAATGATTCTGGCCAATGAATTCGTTTTTGCCGACAGGATTGAACAGTATTATTTAGATACAATTTCAAACTCAATCTTTTTACAACTTCGTGGAACGAGTAAAAATGGTAAATGGCTGAACGACTCAGGAAGCTTTCTTGCATTTGATTTAAAAACAGATAGTATAAAATGGGATAAACAAATCAGTTATACAGGTACAACCATCCTGCAATCCAACGATGTGATAGTGGGAACATCTGACTTAGGAAGTATTTTTATAAATCCTGTAAACGGAATTATTCAAACCAGAACCAAAAATTCTGTTCATTTTATTGCACCCCAACTAAAAATCGGGATAGGTTATGCTATAAATAATGAGGGGAATCCCAACAAGCTTGTTGGGATAGAATTGCTAAACGGGAAATTACGCTGGAACAGGGAAATTTCACACGAATATGGCTGGAATGAGGAAATGATGCTAAATGACTCTGTATTAATGCTCGTATCGGATGGTCTTCACTTTATCAATTTAAAAAACGGAGATGGTTGGGATTTTAAAGCAAAAACAGGAAGAAATGATTATACCGGAACAATAGTAACGAATGTGCTCGGTATTGCGATTGGTATTTTGACAGGTGTTCTTATAACATCAACCGGGCATGATGTCATAACGAACCTGACTTCAAACGCTGTTTGTGATTCTTCCGGCATTTATTATGCATCACGCGAAAATATCTCCCGATTTGATCTGGATGGGAATATAAAATGGACTACAAAACTGGAGAAAAATAATGTCAGTAATTCCACTCTATTTATTCAGGACAGTATACTCTATATGACTAATAAAGGGATCGCCCTTATGGAAAACCGTCCGATAAATTTTGGAAAGTCATTTTTCTCTGCTTACAATAAACAAACCGGGAAACCGATTTTTTATTCATTATTGAACGGGAATAAAACTCAAATTAATGATTCTGAGATGAATAAAGACACCATGGTTTTTGCTTTGAAAAACAGAATTTTAAAATACTCTATGCTTACAGGCGAAAACCTGGCCGATAAATCATTTGGCATTGAAACAATTGGAGAGTTCTATGCCTTTGCCGGTAAGAACTTATACCTGAAATCCGACTCATCATTTCAGAACCTGAGAAGTGATTCCGGTTTTTATTACCTGAAAACATTAAACAATAAATTGCTTGAACTCACGAATGGATTGGAAATTTCAAGGCTTATCGATATGGAGAATGTTTATACCGGTTATCTTTCTCTGGGGAATCTACGATTTCTGGCTAATGAAGATCAAACTTTTGTAATAAACAACGACAATAAAATTGTAGCGGACATCAAAGCATCATCCAAAGCAAAACTTATTGGTAATAAATTAATTGATGTCCACGAAAACAGTGTTATTGAAACAGATTTAAGTGGAGTTTTAAAGTTCTACCAACCTTAAAAACAACCCTCCCATCGTTTCAGACTAACTGTATGTATTCTTTTTGATTTTCTTTCACAAAAGATGTTGCTAAATCAAAAATTTTTAATAGATTTGCATCGTTTAATTATTAACGTTTAAATTTAAACCTGTAAAAATATTGAAATGGAATTACTGACTAATTTAGATCCTTTGCTTAAAGCCTTTTGGTTTGTGGCCATTCCTGCGAGCCTTATATTTATTGTTCAAACGGTTATGACATTTATCGGAGCTGATTCATCGGATGGTTTGAATGCTGATTTGAATGCTGATGCCAGTGGAACCGATACTCCATTCCAACTTTTTTCATTGCGTAACCTGATCAATTTTCTGTTGGGATTTAGCTGGACAGGAATTTCATTTTACAGCAACATCACAAATCCTTTCTATCTTCTGATACTTTCATTGGTTATAGGTATCTTGTTTGTGCTTCTGTTCTTTTTTATCATTAAACAAATGATGAAATTAGCCGAAAACAATTCCTTTAAATACTCCGAAACTTTAAACAAAACAGCCGACGTTTATCTTACGATTCCAGCAAAAAAAACCGGAAAAGGAAAGATAAGGATCAGCATCAAAGGTTCATTTCATGAACTCGATGCTATGACGGAAAATGAAAGTATTCCGACAGGTTCTGTTGTGAAAGTTATTAGAATAGAAAACTCAGATATATTAATTGTAGAAATCATTTAAATCATAAAAGCTTATGTCATCATCATTATTTATGTCGCCGATATTTATCATTATCGTGGCGGCAATTGTAATTTTCGTAACCATTTCGGCACTTGTTGCAAGGTATAAACGTTGTCCATCGGACAAAATTTTAGTTATTTATGGTCGAACTGGTGGAACATCAGCCAAATGTGTGCATGGTGGCGGTTCATTTATCTGGCCTGTCATTCAGGATTATGCATTTCTGGATTTGAAACCATTGTCCATTGAAGCCAATCTGACCAATGCATTAAGTCGTCAGAATATCCGTGTCGACGTTCCTTGCCGTTTTACAATAGCGATTTCAACCGAAGCAGATAGTATGAATACGGCTGCCGAAAGACTTTTGGGACTTTCATCCGAACAGATTCAGGAATTAGCCAAAGATATTTTATTTGGTCAACTGCGTTTGGTTATTGCCACCATGACCATTGAGGAAATCAACTCCGACCGTGATAAATTTCTGGATAACATTTCCAAGAATGTTGATAGTGAGCTTCGTAAAATTGGTTTAAAACTTATAAACGTTAACGTTACCGATATTCGCGATGAATCAGGTTATATCGAAGCATTGGGAAAAGAGGCTGCTGCTAAAGCCATTAACGAAGCCAAAATCAGTGTAGCCGAACAGGAAAAAATCGGAGAAACCGGAAGGGAATTAGCCAACAGAGAAAAAGACACACAGATTGCCGAAACCCATCGGGATCGTGATGTAAAAATAGCAATTACACAAAAAGATCGTGAAGTGAGCATTGCCGTTGCAGCTAAAGATGAAGCCATTGGAAAAGCGGAAGCTGCAAGAGATACACGTATAAAAACTGCAGAAGCCAATGCCATTGCCATAACGGGTGAAAATGAAGCAAAGATCTCAATCGCCAATTCGGATGCCATTCGTCGCGAGAAAGAAGCTGAAGCTTTAAAAATCGCTACTGCTTCTGAAAAAGTTCAGCAAGCCAAGGCTCTGGAAGAAGCATATCATGCAGAACAAAATGCTGAAAATGCCCGTGCTGAACGGGAACGCTCCACTCAAAATGCGAATATTGTAGTC
>JAQTOL010000077.1 GCA_028748945.1 Paludibacter sp. | reverse complement strand
TTTTCAATATCTCTTCATCCGCAATACCGGTAGAACGATGTTGCTTCCGCAAAAAATATTTTCCGGCATCAAGCATAATTTTAAGTGGAATCACGCCGACCAGTTCGGAACCAGTGACGCGGATACCACGAACTGCAGCACGTTCACAAGCCAGTTCGAAAAGTTGATGCAGCGGCACGGCGTTTGTATCGGTAATATTAAACTATAACTGTGCAATACCATATTCTTCAATGTACCAGCCAATACCTTTTACACCTTTCAACAAGCCGAGCGTGTAAACTGCATTGCCCAGATTATCTTTTATTATTTTTCCGGTCAGGGAATTTCCTTCGCGTTTTACCCGACCTTTTTCCCGGATATCAAAAGCAATAGAGTTCGCCCAACGGGTTGATGTGGTATTCAGATTTACATTGTAAGCAATCAGAAAATTGCGGGCACTGAGTGCAATGGCGCCTGATTTTACAACCTGTGGAGTCATTTCAGCCGGTCCAAAATCGGGCTTCCAGGCAGGATCGACCAGTTTTTGTGGCAAACCCTCGTATTCACCGGCACGACAATTGGCCAGATTCCTTCTTTTTTCTTCTGATGCTGCAAATTCATAGCAAAAAATAGGAATCCCCAATTCAGCACCGATGCGTTTTCCCAACTTACGGGCATATTCCACAGTTTCTTCCATTGAGATTCCTTTGATGGGTATAAGTGGCAACACATCGGTAGCTCCAAAACGGGGATGCTCGCCATGATGTTTGCTCATGTCAATGACTTCTGCGGCCATTTTTACAGCTCGAAAAGCTGCTTCACAAACTTCGTCAGGTGCACCTACAAAAGTGACTACTGTTCTATTCGTGGCCTTTCCCGGATCCACATCAATGAGTTTAACACCATCAACCGATTTAATTGCTTCGAGAATTTTATCGATAATCCTCCTGTCTCTTCCCTCGCTGAAATTGGGAACGCATTCTATGATTTTATTCATATTGAATAGTAAATTATTTTATTATTTGGCCCTTTTTCCAAACTTTTTCAGGTCTTAATTCTCCTTGCCGGTATAATATTTCTCTATAATCCTTCGTCTTAAATGCAACTATGTCTGCAATATTTCCTTGTTTCAACACGCCTCTGTCTGTTTTACCTAATGCCCCAGCAGCACGGCATGTCAATGCAGCTAAAACTTCCGACATAGTCAGTTTTTCATAAGCACCTAAAATAGCCGCTTCAGTCAATAAGTTTCCCATAGGTGCAGAACCCGGATTCCAGTCTGATGCAATGACTAATGACGTTCCTGCATCAAGCAATTTATGAGCCGGTGCAAACGGCTCTCCCAATCCAATCGAAGCACCCGGAAGTACAACAGGGATTACATTCCCTGCAGCAAGTAATGCAATTTCTTTATCGTCGGCAGCTTCCAAATGATCAATGCTAAGCCCCTGCACTTCGTTTGCTAATGCAGCAACACCTGGAGTAAACTGATCACCGTGAATGGTGATTTCAAATCCCAGTTCTTTTGCTTTCAGTAAATAATTTCTTGCCGACAAAATAGAAAAAGCACCTTTCTCGACAAAAATATCAATCCTTCTTGATAAATTCTTTTTCTTTATTTCCGGCAATAATTTTTCATGCAGTTGTTGCAGGTAATCTTCTTCATCTCCATCAAAATCTTCCGGTAAAATATGTGCAGCCAGACAAGTAGAAATTAAATCGGCAGTGGAATTTCGATCGGCAAGTTTGATGGCTTCCAGAATTTTCAACTCCTGCTCGACCGATAATCCGTATCCGCTTTTTACTTCGATGGTTGTAACCCCCAGTTTGAGTGATTTTTGAGCACGTTGGGCAGTCAGTTCAGCAAGCTCAATCAACGAGGCATTGCGTGTTTTCTCTACTGTATTCCATATTCCACCACCTGATTCCGCTATCTCCAGGTAACTTTTTCCGGACAATCGCAATGCATAATCAGTTGTTCGTGATCCTGCCCAACAAATATGCGTGTGGACATCAATCATTCCGGGTAAAGCCACAAAATCACCATCGAGATGTTCAACTATTGCATCAGGATTTCGTTGTTTTAATTTTTCAAATTTTTCAATTTCAAGAATTTTACCATGTTCGTGCAAGATTCCGGCATCGGGAATGATTTGCAGTTGGTTGTCGGATAAATGGCCTTTAAGTGGCAAGTTATCCATAGTCAGAATTTGCTTAAATGGTCCTGTGAGAGTCATATAGTTTCGATTATGTTGATTATAATCATGTTCATTATTAGTATATTCACGAACTTAAACTGCTAAATAAGATTAAGTATTCAGATCAAATTTTTTCCTGTTTTCTATTGCTGTTTTATACCCTGCATCGGCATGACGATAAATTCCCATAGCCGGATCATTAAACAACACCCGACTCAGATTTTCAGCAGCCCGATTGGTTCCATCAGCAACAATTACCATACCTGCATGTTGTGAATAGCCGATTCCTACACCACCACCGTGATGAAATGAAACCCAGGTTGCTCCGCCACTAGTATTTGCCATCAAATTCAGCAACGGCCAGTCTGAAACTGCATCCGATCCGTCCAACATACCTTCGGTTTCGCGGTTTGGTGACGCCACCGAACCACAATCGAGATGATCTCGGCCAATGACAATAGGTGCTTTTACTTTCCCTTCGCGCACCAATTGGTTGAACAACAAGCCTGCTTTTTCGCGTTCGCCCATTCCCAACCAACAAATACGGTTTGGCAGGCCCTGAAAGTCCACTTTTTCCTGGGCTTCAGTCAACCATTTTATCAGATGTTCGTTTTCCGGAAATAATTTCATCAACTCCCGGTCGGTCGTAAATATATCTTCCGGATCGCCCGAGAGTGCCACCCAGCGGAACGGACCCTTGCCATCACAAAAAAGCGGTCGGATAAACTTTGGAACGAAACCGTCGTAATCGTACGCATTTTGTTCGCCACCCTGACGGGCAAATTCCCGTAAATTATTGCCATAATCAAATGTTATGCTGCCACGTTTTTGCATTTCGAGCATAAAACCGACATGCCGCGCCATACTTTTCAACGATTTTTCTTTATATAATGTTGGATTGGTTTTTCGTAATTCCAGGGCCTCTTCCAGGCTTAAACCATTTGGTAAATAGCCGTTCAACGGATCATGGGCCGAAGTTTGGTCGGTTAGAATTTCAGGAATAATATTATCCTTCAATAATTTTTCGAGGACATCGCCGATATCGCCCACCAATCCGATGGAGACCGCTTCGCCTTTTTCTTTCGCATCCAATGTCCATTTTATGGCTTCGGCATAATCAAAAGTCATTTTGTCGATATAACGGGTTTCCAATCGTTTTTTTATGCGTTCCGGATCAATATCAACGCCCAGATACGTTGCTCCGGCCATGGTAGCGGCCAGTGGTTGAGCTCCACTCATGCCACCGATTCCACCGGAAACAATTAATTTGTGTTTTAAATCACTATTGAAATATTTACGGCCACATTCCACAAAAGTTTCGAATGTTCCCTGCAAAATTCCCTGCGAACCAATGTAAATCCAGCTTCCGGCTGTCATTTGTCCGTACATCATCAATCCTCTCGACTTCAATTCTTCGAAATGTTCCCACGTGGCCCATGCCGGAACCAGATTACTGTTGGCAATCAGAACACGTGGTGCTAACGGATGCGAACGAATCAATCCGATGGGTTTTCCTGATTGAACCAGTAAGGAATGATTTTCGTCCATTTCCAATAAAATACGGATAATTTCTTTTACTGATTCCGGATTACGCGCTGCTTGTCCCGTTCCACCGTATACAATCAGGTTAGCAGGATCTTCAGCCACTTCAGCATCAAGATTGTTCAGCAACATACGTAAGGGAGCTTCTGTTTGCCATGATTTAGCATGTATTATGCTTCCTCTCGGAGCTTTATAATGAGGATGATTGGCGTATTTTTCAATAAATTCCGAATAATTCATGTCCTTCGTTTTTAAAATCGATGTGATGTTTTTTAGCAACTTCATTGAGTTGACTGATAATATTTTTTGACTTGATAAGTTCAATAGATTTTTCAATATCCTCTGAAAAAATGCGGTCGGTATCGGCAAAAGTGATTTGTTCGCGGATGATTCTATGTGCTTCATCCACCAGCACACCGGATTTCATCGGTTTCCGGAAATCAAATCCCTGGGCAGCTGTAAGCATTTCGATTGCCAGAATTTTCTCCAGATTTTCCACTATCCTCAGGCTTTTCCGAACACCAATGGAACCCATGCTCACGTGATCTTCCTGTCCGAGGGATGTGGGAATGCTGTCGGCACTGGCCGGAAAACAAAGTGTTTTATTTTCACTGACTAAAGCAGCCGTGCTGTATTGTAAAATCATAAACCCCGAATTCAAGCCGGTATGTTTCATTAATAATTTGGGAAGTCCGGGCACACTTTCCATCATGGATAAATAAACCCTGCGATCGGCAATGTTGCCCAGTTCGGCTGCAGCCAGTCCTGCATAATCGATTGGCATGGCAATGGGTTGTCCGTGAAAATGTCCGCCACTAATGGTTTTATCTTCTGAAAAAATAATGGGATTGTCGGTTACAGAATTTATTTCGATGAGGATTGTTTCTTTCAGGTGTAACCAGGCATTGCGTGAAGCACCGTGAACCTGCGGAATGCAACGCAATGAATACGGATCCTGTACCCGAAGACAATTTTTATGTGACACTACAATTTCGGAATTATGAAGCAATTTTCGCATGCGTTTCGCCACGTAAATGCTGCCGGAATAGGGGCGAAGATTATGTAATTCTTCGTCAAAGCATTTGACCGAACCCATCATGGCTTCATGGTTCATTGCAGCAATTATGTCGGCATGATCCAGACAGTTTTGAAATTTTTCCAGCAAAATGACTGCATGCGCACTCATAAACTGTGTTCCGTTTATCAGTGCCAACCCTTCTTTCGGACCTAAATCAACCGGCTGCATATTGAATTGTTGCAAAACTTCCGACACAGGCTTTAATTCGTTTTCGAACCAAACTTTTCCCATTCCGATAAGAGGCAGAAACAAGTGGGAAAGTGGAGCCAAATCACCGGAAGCACCCACAGAACCTTGTTCCGGAACACCGGGAATTACATTATTTTCGATGTGCCATAAAATCCGCTCAATAGTTTCCATGGCAATTCCCGAATAACCTTTACAAAGTGCATGAACTTTGAGAATCATCATCAATTTGGCGATTTCTTTATCTATCAGATTTCCAACGCCAACACTATGACTCATCAACAGATTATATTGCAGTTTTTTTGTATCTTCTTCGCCTATCAGGGTCGTACATAAAGGTCCGAAACCTGTGTTGATGCCGTAGACAATTTTTTTCTTGTGAACAATTTGTTCCACGACTTCCCTGTTTTCCTGTACTTTGGCCCGGACTGTGTTTGTTAAAATTCCGGTTTCAAATCCTCTGGCTAAGTTAAGTGCTCTGCCAATGGTCATTGTATCTTCGCCGTAACGAAATTCTTTTGTCGAATTGTGTTTTTGCATAATGATTGAGATCCTGATTCAAGATTATTTCGGTATTTTTATGCAAATATATGCATTGTTTCTTAAACATTTTTCTCCAAAAAATAATAATGCTTATTCTCCCAAAGAAATATTTATTAATTTCATACTTTCTTTGTTTTGTGCCGGACAAACAAAATCAATAAAGAACAAATTCAAGGAACTAAACAATCAATTTCAGTTATTCCAATTTTGGTGACCCGTAATAGTATGTATTTTTTCCGTACAAATATAGTGTAATTTAAAATATCAGTTTCAAAATTATTGATTTATAAAAAATATTTTTTACTTTTAAGCACGTTTTATTTCGGATGTTTAATATCTTTGTTTTCAGGTATAAAAATAAACATATTATAAAATTGCCATCTCTACATTGCAACTTTATGAAATAGATGTATCTTTGCACCGCTTTTCAGCCCGAAGACAATTGCCTCTCGCCGAATATTACTTACTATATTTTTTACAAAATGGAATTACTTGAACAAATTATGAATCGTGCCAAGGCAAATTTACAACGAATTGTCTTGCCCGAAGGGACAGAAATCCGCACACTGAAAGCGGCAGATATTATTCTGAAAGAAAAGGCAGCAAAACTTATACTCATTGGGAATGAGGCGGAAATTAAGAATCTGGCAGCAGAGAACAAATTGACTCATATTTCGGAAGCTACAATAGTAGATCCCGAAAAGGATGTCCGGATGAGTGAATACACCAATCTGCTTTTTGAACTGCGTAAAAGTAAAGGTCTGACATTGGAAGAGGCATCAAGATTATCGAAAGATCCTTTGTATCTGGGGTGCCTGATGATAAAAAACGGTGATGCCGATGGAGAGTTGGCCGGAGCAAGAAATACAACCGGAAATGTGTTGCGTCCGGCATTTCAGATTGTAAAAACACTACCCGGCATCTCGGTTGTTTCAGGTGCATTGTTGATGTTTACCCCCACACCACAATATGGTGAAAACGGGTTGTTGGTTTTTGCCGATTGTGCCGTAAATCCAAACCCAAGTGCTGAAGAGTTGGCACAAATTGCAGTCAGTACTGCGAATACTGCCCGTGTAATTTGTGGATATGAACCTCGTGTGGCCATGCTGAGCTTCTCATCGAAAGGAAGTGCCAAACATGAACTGGTTGATAAAGTTGTGGAAGCAACCCGGATTGCAAAAGAAATGGCACCGGATTTATTGATTGACGGTGAATTACAGGCCGACGCGGCTTTAGTCCCATCAATCGGACAAAGCAAAGCTCCCGGAAGTAAAATTGCCGGTCATGCCAACGTATTGGTTTTCCCCGATTTACAGGCCGGAAATATTGGTTACAAAATGGTGGAACGATTTTCAGGAGCACAAGCTGTTGGTCCTATTTTACAAGGTATGGCAGCCCCAATCAACGATCTTTCACGTGGTTGTTCGGTTGACGATATTGTGAGGATGATTACAATTACGGCCAATCAGGCAATGAAAAATTAATTCACAATTCATAATGCATAATTCATAATTGAAGAATGCATTTTTGAAGTGAGAATTATGCATTCTGAATTATTAATTATGCATTAAAAAAAAAATTATGGCTGAAGAAATTATTGAAGCTATTGAACGCTACGGATTAAGTAAACGTAACCGCAAACGCACCTTGTTCTCTCGAATTGGCGTAGTGGGTTGCGGTAATGAAGGAAGCGTGATTGCCACTACGGCGGCGCTGAATGGAATGGAAGTGGTTTTTTTAGAACCCGACGAAGAAAATATTGCAAACTCCTTTGATCGAATTGAAGGCAAGCTTGACAAAAAGATCCAGAATTGGGGTTTGACAGGCAATGAAAAAAAGGCAATTATGTCGCGTATAAAAGGTACGACCAAATACGAAGATTTCACCGGTTGTGACTTTGTAATAGAGGCGATTCGATACAATGACAAAACGGGTGAAAGACGTGTAAAACACAGAAAAGAAGTTTTTGTTGAGTTGGAAAGAGTATTGTCGCCAACCGCGATTATTGCTTCAAATGTGTCTACAGTAATTGTTACCGACCTGGCATCCGAACTTGTACATACCGAACGTTGTATCGGGTTACATTTTTTGTCGAATATTCCCGATTCACAAATTATTGAAATTGTTCCCGGATTAAACACATCTGTTGAAACCTATGAGAAGGTTTGTCAGTTTGCCAAATTGATTAATCATCAATATATTCCGGTAACAGAATCTTCCGGTTTGGTGAGTATTCGTTTGTTTCTTATTCAATTGAACGAAGCCTGTGGAATTTTAATGGAAGGTATTTCATCTGTTGAAGACATTGACCGGGTACTGACGATTGGTTTCGGACACCGTCAGGGTGTCTTCCGTACGGCTGATCAAATGGGAATTGAAAAAATTGTTCGTCTACTCGAAAACCTTTGGGACGAATATGGAAGTCTTAAATACAAACCATCACCCATTTTATTACGTCTTTACCGGGCAAAACATTTTGGGGTAAGTTCAGGTAAGGGATTTTATGTTTACGATGCATCAGGAAATTTAATAAAATAAGGAGGACCAAAACATGAAAATATTAGTTTTAAACTGCGGAAGTTCTTCTGTGAAATATAAGTTGCTCGATATGGAGACCAATGAGGAATTGGGAACCGGTGGTGTTGAAAAAATAGGCATGAAAGGTTCTTTTCTTAAACACATTCGTCGCGACGGGAAAAAAGTGATTCTTAAAGGTGAAATCCTTGAACATCAACTTGCAATAGAATATATTTTAGGTGTACTTACAAGTGAAAAGCACGGATCAATCAAATCATTGGAAGAAATTGATGCGGTTGGTCATCGTGTGGTACATGGAGGTGAAAAATTTAATTCCAGTGTATTGATCACCGATGAGGTAATTCGTATGATCGAAGAGTGTATTGATATTGCTCCACTGCATAATCCGCCAAATTTAGCCGGTATACGTGCTATTGACGAATTGCTGCCCTCGGTGCCTCAGATAGCCGTTTTCGATACAGCTTTTCATCAAACAATGCCGGATTATGCTTATATGTACGGCATTCCCTATTCGTTGTATACGAAATACGGTATTCGTCGATATGGTTTTCACGGTACAAGTCATCGCTATGTTTCGAAACGTGCCTGTGAATTTTTAGGTTTGGATTATAAAAAAACCCGGATCATTAGTGCTCACATTGGAAACGGTGCATCTGTTTGTGCAATAGAAAATGGAAAGTCAGTGGATACTTCCATGGGATTCACTCCAATCGAAGGTTTGATGATGGGAACCCGATCAGGTGATGTGGATTTAGGAGTGGTTACATTTTTGATGGAAAAAGAAATGATTGGTTCCGCTTCTGTTTCAACCTTGTTTAATAAACACAGTGGTGTGTTAGGTATATCCGGAATATCGTCAGATATGCGTGATATAGAAAATGCAATTGCCGAAGGAAACAAACGGGCCAAACTGGCCTTAGACATGTACGAATACCGGATAAAAAAATACATTGGATCGTATGCCGCTGCTTTAGGTGGTGTGGATGTTATCATTTTTACCGGTGGAGTAGGTGAAAATCAAACCGGAACACGTCAGGTTGTGTGTGATAGTTTAGGTTTTATGGGCGTGAAAATCGATAACGAATTAAATGCAAATTCACGTGGAAAAGAGGTTTTACTCAGCACCCCGGATTCTACAGTAAAGGTGGTTGTTATTCCTACCGATGAAGAATTTATGATTGCTTCGGATACATTGGAAATAGTCCTGCAACAATAGAATACATCTTCATTATTATAAAAGAGACTGTCAATTTCATTTTTGACAGTCTCTTTTTCTTTTAATTTTATTGTTTCTGATATTATTGATAATCAGGCAAATTGATCAATATCTTCTTTGGTGATAATCGTGCCACCCAAAATGATTAATCGTTCCACCACATTTCGTAATTCCCGTATATTACCGGTCCATGAGCGGGTTTGCAGGCATTCGATGGCTTTGGTCTCAAATTGTTTTGACTGAATTCCCTGTTCTCCACAAATCAGTTCACAAAAATGAGAAACCAGCAAAGGAATATCTTCTTTCCGTTCATCCAATTTTGGCACATGAATCGGAATTACATTCAAACGATGAAATAAATCCTCCCTGAAGTTTCCCGATTCAATTTCCTTTTTCAGATTTTTATTGGTAGCAGCAATTACGCGCACATTTACCTTGATGCTTTTATCACTACCCACGCGGGTCAGTTCACTTTCCTGCAATACACGAAGTACCTTGGTTTGCGCAGAAAGACTCATATCGCCTATTTCGTCGAGAAAAATAGTGCCGCCATCGGCTTGTTCAAATTTTCCAATGCGTTGTTTAATTGCCGAAGTAAAAGATCCTTTTTCATGTCCGAAAAGTTCGCTCTCGATCAATTCCGATGGGATGGCCGCACAATTCACTTCCACAAAGGGTGCATCGGTACGGTTGCTTTGTTCAAAGAGTAACCTGGCTACAATTTCTTTTCCCGTACCATTATCTCCGGTAATCAGAACGCGGGCATCGGTAGGAGCCAGACGTTCAATCATGTTACGTACTTTCTCAATGATGGCTGAAGTCCCAATCATTTGATGTCTTTTCGCGACTTTCTTTTTCAGCGTTTTGGTTTCCGTTACCAGGTTTTTTCGTTCCAGCGCATTCCG
>JAQTOL010000076.1 GCA_028748945.1 Paludibacter sp. | reverse complement strand
TGCGAGGGTATGTGGATGCAAATGGGCAAGCCGATAGAAGCAAAAGGGAGGAGTTTATTAAATTGGGAGACGAATTAATAAACCCCTAGCCCCTAAAGGGGAATTATGCAAGTTCATATTCATAATTCCTTTTTTGTAGTTTAATAATAGAAATTCAATTTAGCATTAATCAAAATTCCCTTGAAGAATTAATTTCAGAGACGAAAGTAATTTAGTTCCCCTTTAGGGGCTAGGGGTCGTATTATTATGAAAGAACTTGATGATTTAATAACAATATCGCAATTCTACGGCCGCGACAGCCGTTTCGTGATTGCAGGCGGAGGAAACACCTCGTACAAAAACGAAGAAAAAATCTGGGTGAAAGCCAGCGGTTCTTCACTGGCAACCATTACCGAAGACGGTTTTGCTGTGCTGGACAGATCCAAACTGAACCTCATGTCCGACAAAATATACAGCAGCAATGCAGCCGAACGTGAAGAAGAAGTGAAAAACGATCTGGCAGCTGCAACATTGAGCAAAGGCAAACGTCCGTCGGTGGAAACATCCATGCATAACGTGATTGACTTTGCCTTTGTGGTGCATTTACACCCAACCACTGTCAACGGGTTGATGTGTGCCGTTAATGCAGAAAGTGATTTGAAAAAATTGTTCGGAGCAAAGGCATTGTATATCGAATACACCGATCCGGGTTACGTATTGTTCAAAAAAGTGGAAGATGCTATCAAAGCTTTTCGCGCCGAAGATGGAGCTGAACCTGCCGTTATCTGGTTGCAAAACCATGGTATTTTTGTCGGTGCAAACAGCATTGAAGAAATCAAAGTGCTTTATACCAAAATTCTGGATACGCTTGATAAAGCCGTAGCTAACAGTGAGAAGTTGACTTTGAGTCACCCCCTCACTAAGCTTGCAGAACCTCGCGCTACTTGTAGTTGTACGGAACAAATCCTTCCGGGTATTCGCATGATGCTTTCAAAAGATGGTTTGAAAACATTGAAAGTCCGCAAAAACGAACTGATAAAATACTTCTGCGACAGTGAAGAAAATCAGGCAAAAATTGCCAAACCATTTACGCCTGATGCTATTGTCTATTGTAAATCGAATTATATTTTCCTTAACGACGAAGAACCGGAAGCTGTGTTGGCCGAAGCAGCGAAACAAATTCCTGCATTTACCACTAAGTTTGGTTATCAGCCAAAGATTTTCCTGATAAAAGGTATCGGCCTGGTTGCTGCAGGTGCTAATGCAGCCCAATGTGATATTCTGTTGGATGTTTTTGAAGATGCTATGAAGATAGCCTATTTGTCCGAATCGTTTGGTGGTCCACATCCAATGACACAAACACAAATCGATTTTATTGACAACTGGGAAGTGGAAAACTACCGTCGCAGTGTGGCAGCAGGAGCTTCAAAAGGTCGTGCCGAAAATAAAACCATCATCGTAACCGGAGCTGCCCAGGGATTTGGCGAAGGAATAGCAAGATGTTTATTACTGGAAGGTGCCAATATCGTAGTGGCCGATATGAATGAAACAGTCGGTGTGGCAACGGTGGAACATTTCAATACACTGACAAAAAGTAATCGTGCCATCTTTGTAAAAACCAACGTAAGCGAAATTCCGAGTATTGAGAACCTGGTTCACGAAACCATTTGCAACTTTGGGGCTATCGATGCCTTTATCAGCAATGCAGGCGTACTTCGCGCAGGAGGACTTGACGATATGACTCCCGAAAACTTTGACTTCGTAACGAAAATAAACTACAATGCATATTTTTATTGTACAAAAGTAGTCAGCAAGGTGATGAAGTTGCAAACAAAATTTGCACCTCAGTATTATGCCGATATCATTCAGATTAATTCCAAATCGGGATTGCGTGGCAGTAAAGCGAACTTTGCCTATGCCGGTGGGAAATTTGGAGGAGTGGGTCTGACCCAATCTTTTGCATTGGAATTGGCACCATTCCGTATCAAGGTAAACTCCATTTGTCCCGGAAATTTTTACGAAGGTCCGCTGTGGAGTGATCCGGATAACGGACTCTTTGTACAGTATTTAAATGCAGGAAAGGTACCGGGTGCTAAAACTATAGACGACGTGAAAGCGTTTTATCTGGCACAGGTTCCTCTGCAAAAAGGATGTTCACCCGAAGATGTTACCAAAGGAGCTTTGTATCTGATGGAACAATGCGGCGAAACCGGACAGGCATTGCCTATTACCGGTGGGCAGGTGATGCTATCGTAGAGTCAAGAACCAAGAGTCAAGAATCAAGACAATGAGATTATGCACAATTTCAAAAAATTATCTGTCTGGATTAAATCGGTTGATTTTGTTACTGAGATTTATAAAGTAACAAACACCTTTCCAAGTAATGAGCGTTTTGGACTTGTTTCTCAGTTACAAAGAGCTGCTGTTTCAGTCCCTACAAATATATCGGAAGGTTCAGCAAAATCGAGCAACAAAGATTTTGCCCGATTTCTTGAAATCTCTCTAGGTTCGACATTTGAATTAGAAACAGAATTACTTGTTTCACTCAATCTGTCGTATATTGAGCAGGGACAATATAATCTGTTGCAAGAAAAACTGGCAGAACTGCAAAAAATGATAATAGGTTTCAAAGATAAATTAAATTAGACTCAGGAGCCAAGAATCAAGACAGGTTTCATCAGAGTTTTATGTATAAAATCAATATTTAGAATACAATTAATCAAACAATTAACCAGAGCAGGATCCAATATCAAACAACACCGTCTTGATTCTTGGTTCTTGACTCTTGACTCTCAAAATAATGAAAACAAAAGCAATCCGTTTATATGGCAAAAAAGACCTTCGGTTAGAAGAGTTCGAATTGCCGCAGATTAAAGACAATGAAATATTAGCCAAAGTAGTTTCCGACTCGTTATGCATGTCCTCGTACAAAGCATCAAGCCAGGGAACCGACCACAAGCGCATCCCAAATGATGTGGCTGAAAAACCCATCATCATCGGGCACGAATTCGCCGGAGAACTGGTGGAAGTCGGATCAAAATGGGCAAGTAAATTCAAAGCCGGTGATAAATTTTCCATTCAACCGGCCTTGTATTACGAAGATGGTCCGGTGGGTATACTAAGTGCTCCGGGTTATAGTTACCGGTACATTGGTGGTGATGCCACTTACGTAATTATTCCAAATGAAGTGATGGAAAAAAATTGTCTGCTTGCTTACAAGGGAGAAGGATTTTATCCTGCTTCACTGGCAGAACCACTTTCGTGCGTCATCGGTGCTATGCATGCCAATTATCACACCAATCCCGGAAGTTACGTTCACAACATGGAAATTGTAAATGGTGGAAAAATGGCGATACTGGCAGGAGTTGGTCCAATGGGACTGGCTGCAATAAATTACGTTCTTCTCCGCGAAGATCGACGTCCTTCGCTTTGTGTGGTAACCGACGTGGATCAAACCCGCCTCGACCGTGCAGCCACTTTTTACAGCGTAGAATTTGCTGCATCACGTGGAATCGATTTACGATATGTAAATACAGGAAGTATGGAAAATCCTGTTGAAGAGCTTAAAGCTATCAGTGGTGGAAACGGTTACGATGATGTATTTGTATTTGCCCCTGTAAAACCTGTTGTCGAACAGGGCGATGCGATACTTGCATTTGATGGTTGTATGAATTTCTTTGCCGGTCCGGGCGATCCGAAATTCAGTGCCATGTTTAACTTTTACAATGTACATTATGCATACACACATGTGGTCGGGACCAGTGGCGGGAACACAGACGATATGGTGGAAGCTCTTGAAATGATGAGCATTGGACTTGATCCTGCCGGATTGGTGACACATATCGGAGGATTGAATGCTGTAATTGAGGCGACCAATCATTTACCGGAAATTCCGGGAGGTAAAAAACTTATTTATACGCATATTACTTTACCGTTGACTCCAATTTCCGAATTCGGAAAATTGGGTGAAACAAATCCGGTTTTCAAACAACTGGCAACAATTTGCGATAAAAATAAAGGACTCTGGAGCGTTGAAGCTGAAGCTTATTTGCTTTCCAATGCGGATAAACTAGCGAATTAAACAGAAACAAAGAGTCTTTGTTCTTGACTCTTTGTTCTATAATCTATATAAAATGAAACAGTTAGATGTTAACTTAATGCATCCGGTAGAACAGATTAATGTGATAATCGGACGTATTTACCGGAGCGGAATGACAACCACTTCGGGTGGAAACATTTCCATTAAAGATGGAAACGGTGATATTTGGATAACTCCTTCGGCGGTTGATAAAGGCTCATTGACAGTAAAAGACATTGTATGTGTAAAGAAAGACGGTACAATTGTCGGGTTACACAAACCTTCATCCGAATATCCATTTCATAAAGCAATCTATGAAACCCGTCCCGAGTTGACTGCTATCATTCACGCTCACCCACCCGGATTGGTAGCTTTCAGCATTGCCCGCCAGGTACCTGATACCAGCATTGTTCCTCAGGCACGGAAAATCTGTGGTGAAATTGGTTTTGCTCCCTATGGTTGTCCCGGAAGCGAAGAACTCGGTGGGAAAATAGCCAATGAGTTTAAGAACCGGAAATTCAAAGCTGTGATTATGGAAAATCACGGGGTAGTGTTAGGTGGAACCGATATGATGGATGCTTATCAACGTTTCGAGACGCTTGAATTTTGTTGTCGTACCATTGTAAATGCAGGACGTATCGGAAAAATAAATACGCTGACTGATGAACAAATTTCAAAATATATCAACCATTTCCCGAAAAATATTACTCCGTTTATGGATGTTGATCATCCGTCAGAAGAGCGTGAAATTCGTTCGGATATGGTCAGTATTATTCGTCGGGCCTGCGATCAGGGATTGATGATTTCGACTTACGGAACAGTATCGGTACGCTGGAAAGAGAATGACTTTCTGATAACTCCACGCGACGTGGCACGTTGGGATATTTTGCCCAAAAATATTGTTCAGGTGAAAAATGGCATGACCGAAGCAGGGAAAGAACCCAGTCGTTCGGTAGCTCTTCACCACCGTATTTACCAGTTGAATCCGCATATCAATTCTATTATTACCACTCAGCCTACCAATTTGATGGCACACGCAGTAAGTCATCAAAAGTTTGACGTACGCACCATTCCGGAAAGCTGGATTTTCCTTCAGGATGTTCCTTCCATTCCATTCGAGAGTTTGTACTCCGATACTGAAGATATTGCTAAAATGTTCAATACAAACCGGGTAATCATTGTTGAAAATGACTGTGTGATTGTTACCGGGAACAAATTAATCAATACCTTCGATTATCTGGAGGTGGCAGAATTCTCTGCTAACTCTTTGGTTATGGCTTCTTCCATCGGATCCCTGCATCCAATGGGCGATAAGGAAATAGACGAGTTAAGAGTGGCGTTTAATGTAAAATAGACCCCCCAACCCCCTAAAGGGGAGCTAAAGAATTATAATCCTAAAGGGGAATTATGGAAGTTTAATTTCATAATTCCTCTTTATCTTTTCGTATTTTTTGCAACAAATAAATCAATGTTTTTAATAAACAAAAGTATCATAGTTCCCCTTTAGGGGTTAGGGGTTATGCAAATCATCCAATCCACATCCACTTCAGCAACTTTCAATCTGGCAACAGAGGAATATATATTTTCTGAGAGCCCGGAAGAAATTTTGCTTTTCTATGTGAATGAACCGAGTGTAATCATCGGTTGCAATCAGGCCATCCAAAACGAAGTAAATCTGGATTATTGCAGAGAAAACAATATTCAAATTGTCAGGCGTATGTCAGGTGGCGGCAGTGTTTATCACGATTTTGGAAATTTAAATTTTTGCTTTATTTCCAATAAAACGAACGAAAGATCTTCCTTAAATCCGAATTTTCTAAAGCCCATTGTTGAGGTTTTGAACGCTTTAGGAATTGAAGTTGAGGTTGGTAAACGGAAAGACCTTTGGTTACCCGGTGGTTTTAAAATCTCCGGAACAGCATCACATATAGGAAAAAAAAGGGAACTTCATCATGGAACATTACTATACGATACCGATTTGTATAGGCTGCAAAAGGCTCTATCTACGGTACAAAGCAAAACTATAATAAAAGCTATCCCATCAGTTCCCAGCCCCGTAAAGAATATCCGAAATTATCTGCGAGAACAAAATCTTCCTGCAACTGATATTAATGACTTTATTGTTAATTTTACGGGAGTAATTCTAAGGTTATACAAGCTGGAAACTGTTACTTTTCTATCAGAAGCTGAGTTAGAAAAAATCCAATTTATACAGCAGAACAAATATAAATTGAGAGATTGGATTTTTAAAAAATGAGCATCACAAAAACATTAATCAATAGAGGCTGGTAATTCTTTAATCGTATTAATTCGGTTGGAAGTCTGATGCAATTTGTCAAGAAATTCATTTATTTTATCCACATAATCAATCCGGTAATCAGGATGAAGTTTTTTTGTAACCAGCGTAATAAGTTTTTTGAGTAACAGCCCCACTTTGTAATCGTAACCTGAAACACGGGCTCCAAAGACTCTGGAAGGATTCGCAAATTGTATTTCGAGTACGTATAATACCAAATCAGCTTCCAGTTTTTTGCTTTTCGTTTCCACTGTAAATTCACGAATTCGTTTGGTGCAGGCATTAAGTTTCTTAGCCAGTTGATGTTGGATGGTTCGTCCTTTATATTCTTTCGCACAGAGTTGGTCAATATCTTCAACGGTTTCTTCGAACAATGTTTGCTCTCCGCCATCTGTATCCAGAAAATTCACCAACAAATACTCGTAATTAAAGCGTTTTGCGGATAACTTCAGCACCATGTCCACCAGTTCCTTTTTTGAAAGATCAGCGAGTTGTTCTTTTAATATGGCTTTATCCCGTGGCATGGAAATGAATTTTATTTTATTTCGCAAATATACTAAAAAAAGCCGTCAGGAACCTGACAGCTTTTCAATAATATTAAATTTCAATTCTTTATTTTGTATCAAGAATGACCGGAGTGCTGTTTTTTCCACCTCCCATAATAATTAATTTTGCATTGGGCGAAGTGGCAATGGCTTTTATCATTTCATACTGCAACTGTTTATCACTTAAACCGGTACTTAATATCTTCTGATAATCGGCAATACCTTGTGCCTCTACACGCTTACGTTCCGCTTCTTGTTTCTCTTTTTGAAGAACAAAAATCATTTTCTGTGCATCCTGCTCGGCATTAATCTTTGACTCAATCGTAGTCTTAACCGAGGCCGGAAGGGTGATATTCCGAATCAACAGTTGTTCAAGTTCCAGCCCTCGGGCCTTAAAATCTTTTTCAATAGTAGAAAAAATCCTTGCCTGAAACTCATCACGTTTCGTCGAATACAAGGCAACGGCATCGTAATACACGGCATTGTCACGAATTTTCGTACGACAAATTGGACGAACAATGGTATTCCTGTAATCCGTTCCAATTTGTTGTAATATCCGTGGAGCTTCGGTAGGTACAATTTTATATAAAACCGTTAAGTCAATAACTACTTCAAGTCCATCGGCCGATAACACGCGTATGGCATCGTCTCCCGATTTTTGACCTTCATCCTGCACACCCGACATGGTATAATTTTGAGTCCGGGTATCAAATGTTACCACTTCTACCAATGGATTAATAACATTCAGTCCGCTGTTCAAAATCGTATTGTTTACTTTTCCGAAAAGCTTTTGTACACCGATCTCGCCCGGATTTATTTGAACAATCGAAGACATTACGGCACCAATAAAAATGATGGCCACCCCTACAATTTTAATAATACCGCTGTACGGTGAAGCTGGTGAATTTGATTTTTTTGCACTAAAACCGACTAGCAAACCGACTATACCAATAACTATCAGAGCTAACATAATTTATAAATATTAGTTGTGTAAATGTGTGAAATATTATATTTTACAAAAGTAACTAAAAATAATCGAAAATTCCTCATTATTCAAGCAAATAAAATGATAACCATTTATCTATATGCAGAAGCGAAACATTTCATTATTGGGGTTATCTCAAACCTATGCCCGGTTTGAGAATTAATATTACAGAAAAATGAAGACAATCAAAAATTTAAGGGAAAAAATTTATATATTTGTTCCCTGATATTAAAAAATGGCTCTACTAACCCATTTGTAAAAAACAAAAAATCTAAGAAAATTTCAATCGCCATTTAATGAATCAATACCTTCCAACAAAAAAATTTCGCATTGTCCTGTTTTTGTTTATTCTGGGAAGCTCAGCGAATCTAATTTCTCAGACTCAAATCACCAATTTACCCACATTCTACATTACAACAACTAATAGCCAACCAATTAATGATAAAGTTACCTGGGTTCCCGGCAATATATTAATTAAAAGTTCCGATTCGTCAGAAGAATTAAATATGATAACTGAAATTAGGGGAAGAGGAAATTCAACCTGGAATTTCAGCAAAAAACCGTACCGAATCAAACTCGACAAAAAAACGAACCTCTTGAATCTGCCCGCAAAAGAAAAAAGCTGGGTTCTATTGGCAAATCATGCTG
Source organism: Paludibacter sp. (assembly GCA_028748945.1). Classification (GTDB taxonomy): domain Bacteria; phylum Bacteroidota; class Bacteroidia; order Bacteroidales; family Paludibacteraceae; genus Paludibacter. The sequence continues at coordinate 1,686 of JAQTOL010000076.1, read as the reverse complement.
ACAAAACACTGCTAAGAAATACCCTGACTTTTAAAATCAGCGAGATATTAGGATTTGAATTTTCGCCTTCTGCCCGGTTTGTTGATCTGGTATTGAATAATAATTTTCTTGGTAATTACCTGGTTTCCGACCAATTGGAAGTATCGCCTTTTCGTGTGAACATCGATGAACAAACCGGCAACGACACCATAGAACCGGCAATTAGTGGCGGATACTTGTTGGAATTAGATGGATTTGCATCATCAGAAACGGTGTGGTTTACTTCAGGAAAAGGAATGAAAATATCGGTAAAATCGCCGGATGACGATGTCATTAAATCGCAACAATTAAACTATATAAAAAATTACATAAACGATTTTGAAACCAGATTGTTTTCCTCCGATTTTAAAAATCCTCAAACAGGTTATCGTTCAAGAGTGGATACAACTTCGCTCATTAACTGGTATATTGCCTCCGAATTAACCGGCAATTCCGATTCATTCTGGAGCACATACGTGTATAAAAAACGCTCCGACGATAAATTGTATTTTGGACCTTTGTGGGATTACGACATTGCCTTTAATAATGATAACAGGTTAGGTGATGCAACATTAAAATTAATGCGCGAAAATGCACATGCACCCCGAACATGGATTGAACGTATCTGGCAGGATGAATGGTTTCAAACTGCAGTCAGGAATCATTGGAAGCAAATTACATCAAATAATTTAATTGGAAAACTTATATCCCATATCAATGAAACTTCCGCTCTGATTAATCAATCACAACAACAGAATTTCACGAAATGGAACGTATTAAATACCAGAGTATATGATGAAACATACCTTTTTAGCACCTATTCCGGGGGAGTCGATTATTTAAAGACCTATTTGGGAAACAGAGTGAATTTTCTGACGACCAGTTTTAATAATACAGGCGCAAAACCATACGAAGCATTTATTGCAGGTAATCAATATTATATGATTATGAATAAAAAAACAAATAATGTGATCGATGTTACGGACGAATCGGTTGAACCGAATGCAGGCCTAATGTTGTGGGAACCGGAATCGGACGAAGGGCAACTCTGGCAGATAAATTCACTGGGAAACGACTTATACAGGATCATCAACAAAAGATCCATGCTGGCCATGGCAGGAAACGGGAAGGGAAATAGCCTGATTCAGGTAGCCATTAATGATTATGATAATGCGCAAAAGTGGAAAATCATCCCGGTAAGTACAGGGAACATTTACGGGATAATAAATTACAAATCCCTGAATTCAATAAATAACTACCAGGGAAGTTTTGAAAATGGAAGTAAAACTGTAGAAGCAGATAACAACATTGCCACTAATCCTGATCAACAATGGTATTTGCAAAAAATGGATTTAATTTATACCGGTCTGACAAATACGTATGAGCTAATTCAAAGTATGCAACTTTATCCCAATCCTGCTTCCGATAAAATTACCATACGATTCTCACTGTTACAATCCGCCGATGTAGCTATTTCAATCTACAATATTGCCGGAGAAAAAATGTATATGGAAACCCGAAACACTTTAGAATCCGGAGACCATTTACTGACGATACCTTTAGCTGAGTATCATTCAGGGATTTATTTTGTTAGTGTTTCTACATCAAATGGAGACAAATCAACCCGTAAATTATTCATTAATAAATAAACTAATAATCCGTTTTATT
>JAQTOL010000075.1 GCA_028748945.1 Paludibacter sp. | reverse complement strand
TACTTAATATTTCTACTAAGGGTAAGAAACAAAAATAAGGTTTTTAATTTAAAGTCCTTATATTAAACATTAACCCTTAGAAGAAAAATAAATTCCCCTGGATTAAAAAGCCTTATTCCCTTATTTGGAATAGCTTTTTAGTCGATATTACCAAAATACTAAAATAGTACAATATATAGTTTCAATTACTTATACTACTCAACTACTCAACTACTCAACTACTCAACAAATCAATTCATATGAAAGTATATAAATTCGGGGGCGCCTCGGTGCGTTCGGCAGAAGGGATCCGTAATATTGTTCGTATTGTTTCAACGGTAAGCGATAATTTATTTATTGTAGTTTCGGCCATGGGAAAAACCACCAATGCCATGGAAATTGTACTGGATCATTTTATGAAAGCCGACCGGGATGCAGCGCTTCTGAAATTGTCGGAAGTTGAGTCATACCACGACCAGGTTATAACAGAACTGTTTGCAACTAAAGCAAATGGAGTAAATGCGGTTAATCCTTTATTCAAAGAATTGAAGAGCCTTATCAGCAATGGGGTGGGTGATGATTATGACCGCTGGTACGACCGCCTGGTGTCCTATGGTGAAATGATTTCCACCCGTATTGTTTCGGCCTTTTTGTCCGAATCGGGTATCGGTAATGAGTGGCTGGATATGCGTGTTCTTCTGATTACCGACAGCAATTATCGCGAAGCCAATGTTCGGATGGATGAATCGCAGGTGCGCTTGCAAAAAGCGGTTGATTTTACTAAAAACAAGATATATATCGGGCAGGGCTTTATCGGAGCCAACATAAAAGGCGATCCGACAACCCTGGGACGCGAAGGTTCGGATTATTCGGCTGCCGTGGTTGGAAATTTGTTGAATGCTGAAAGTGTAACCATATGGAAAGATGTACCCGGCATCCTAAACGCCGATCCACGATTATTTGAGGACACGGTGCTGATTCCCGAATTGTCCTATCTGGATGCCGTGGAGCTGGCCTACAGCGGGGCACAGATTATCCATCCCAAAACCATCAAACCGCTGGAAAATAAACAGATTCCCTTGTATGTAAATCCTTTCGGCACTCCCGAATTACAGGGATCGGTTATTAAAGGCAATATACAAAAACCCATCGATGTTCCGGTGTTGATACTTCGTAAAAACCAGGTATTGGTTACCGTACGGCCCCGCGATTTTTCTTTCGTGTTGGAAGAAAGCCTTTCAAAAGCGTTTGTAGTCATGAATAAACACCGCCTGAAAATATCGATGATTCAAAGTTCGGCTGTCAGCATTTCGGTCTGTGTGGACAATACCCGCTACCTGTCGGGCGCACTGGATGAGCTGGAAACAGATTTTAAAGTGTCCTATAATGATGGGTTGGAATTACTGACTATCCGGGGTATTAATGATGCGATTGTTGAGAAAACGACCGGCGGCAGAGAGATATTATTGTTTCAACGGACCCGGAGAAGCGGACGGTTTTTGATGAAAGAATAAGAACATGGCTCATTTAATAAACATATTCACCGGGACAGGGGCTAACCGCAAAAGGTGTGAATCTTATAAATAATTTCAAAAGTTGTGTAACATTTTCTGACGGTTGTATCCATACATTTGTTGCGTTATAAAAACTCATTTATAAACTACAAATAAGATACAAATATGAGAACACTCAAAAGGATTTCCCTGATTTTTCTTTTCATGTTGGGAATGTTTATACAACCTTCAATAGTTGATGCCCGTGTAAGAGTAGGTATTACGATAAGAGTACGAACAGCCCCTCCGGCATTGCCATATTACGACCAACCTTACTGTCCGGCCGATGGATATCTCTGGATTCCGGGTTATTGGGCTTATAGTAATTATTATGGCGATTATTACTGGGTACCGGGTGTATGGGTAAGACCTCCACACTATGGTTATTTGTGGACTCCGGGTTATTGGGGTTATTATAACGGTTACTATGGTTTCCACAATGGTTATTGGGGCCGTAGTGTAGGTTATTACGGAGGTGTAGACTATGGATATGGATACGGAGGTTCGGGTTATTATGGCGGGAGATGGAATGGAAACCATTTTCAGTATAATACTGCCGTGCTAAATGTAAACAGAAATGTTGTACGCCATATATATACAGACCGAACCCACAGAAGAATCAATTCTGCCGGTAGTCGTTCAAGTTACAATGGCCCCGGCGGCGTAAGAACCATGCCTAATGCCCGGGAAAGAGTAATTATGCGCGAAACACATGCACAACCTACAGCAGAACAAACAAATCACCAACAATCTGCCAGTAAAAACCGCAGTCAATTCAAATCCGTAAATAAAGGAAGACCCGCTACTACTTCAGTAAATAGAGTAGGAGGAAATCGCTTTAATTCCAGAGGACAACAAGCAACTCAGCAACGTCAGCAAGCACAACAACAAAGACAACAGGCTGCTCCTCAGCAACAACAAAGACAACAACAGCAGGTACGCCAACAACAGCAGGTACGTCAGCAACAACAGAACAACCGGCAAGGTCAGCAACAGGTACGTCAGCAACAACAAAGACAACAGGCTGCTCCTCAACAACAACAAAGACAACAACAGCAGGTGCGTCAGCAACAACAGAATAATCAACAACAAAGACAACAGGCTGCCCCTCAACAACAACAAAGACAACAACAGCAGGTACGTCAGCAACAACAAAATAATCAACAACAAAGACAACAGGCTGCCCCTCAACAACAACAACAAAGACAACAACAGCAGGTTCGTCAGCAACAACAGAATAACCGGGAAGGACAGCAACAACAAAGACAACAGCAACAGGCTCCGCAACAACGTCAGCAGCAACAGGCTCCTCAGCAACAACAAAGACAACAGCAACAGCAGGCTCCTCAGCAACAAAGGCAACAACAGGCTCCTCAGCAACAACAAAGACAGCAACAGCAACAGGCTCCGCAACAAAGTCAGCAACAACAGGCTCCTCAGCAACAAAACAGACAGGAGAAAAAAAACCACGAACGCTAAGACAGGTACCTGATTTGTTTTTTCTGATTATAATCCCGGATTTATAAAACTTTTATGCGTTACAAACGCTCAACCAATTAGCACCCGTCCCGTACTGATAGCTCCTGTAATAGCTTTCGGGACAGGACGGGTGGGAGCGTGGACCTGACTTATCGCCGGTTACGACATTTAGAGTAGATCTTTTTTTGACGTTTTATATTTAAACTGAAGTTGTGCCAATCGTTTCTATTGTGTACTTTTGCCGCATGAAACGCCTTATAATATATTGTTTGTTGACTGCTATTCTTATTTTAGGAATAGCAACTAAAACTGTATATACTAAAACGTTTGCATCAAATAGTGGATTAAGCGAACAACAACCATCTGTACCGATACAACCGGCATCCGGTTTCAGCAATAATGATTTCTTTTTAGCGGTAGGATTGGGTAATGGTCAACCTGGTCTCGTAACATCTCCATCTCTCCCGCTCCGCATAATCCCTTCATTCTCTGATTCTTCACGTATCAATTATTTGGTACAACTTCAACTTCAGCAATTTGCTGTTAGCAATACCATTTTCTTATTACAATCATCGTTAAAGCAGCGGAATGGTTATTACTTGTACCATTTGCGTAAACTCCTGATTTGATACTGCATTATTTTCCTGCATCCTGTTTTCTGTATTCATAGGAAACATCTTTCTTAATTCAAAATATATTCAAATAACCCCTTGTGAACAAACCTTTTTTGTTCACAGCAATTTTTATATTCATATGGAAAATAATGAATCAATCGAACATGTTCTGGAGAACATGGGTGAAAATTTAGTTTATAAGACTAAAAGTCCTGCTTACCTATCAATTTTATTAATCGTTGCCGGTGTAATTTCGTTTGTTGTTTATGCTTCGACTGAATGGGAAGAAACAAATACTCTTCCCCATTTACTTTTTATGGCAGGTTTCTTCGGTATAATATCCGGTGTTTTGTTGTTCTTTTTCAGGAAAAGTTACTTTGTGGCTACGAAAAATAATCAAAAAATAAAAAGCCACGAAGTTTATTTTCAAACAAATGAACGTGACCGATTAGTCAAACTGATTGAAAACGGGAACTTAAACGTACTGAAGGAATTGAAGCCATCTGTAAGCAACGGACTTATACTTCGGGTTATGTCCTGCAAGGATGGAGCGATATGTCTTTCGCAGGTAATTGCTTACGAAATTCATGACCGTATTAACGTTAATGCAGTCAGGAAACATTCAATAGAAGAGGCAATTTTCTTTGCTGATTATTTTCGTGAAAACAAGCGATAACAGATCAGACTTTTCATAACTGTTTTTTTTAAGGAGGTGGCTGATATTAGTCACCTCTTTTTTAAATGCTTTTGATTCAATAAGTCAGTTAAAAGACAAATTCTACAGCTACTTCATTTATCCCCTTGCTGCCGCATGTCTCCCGATAGCCCCGATAGATAGCGGGAGCAGATGAGTGGGAGAGTGAAAATCAATTAGCGGTTGAGCATTTATTATATGCTTCCACAATTTCCGGAATATCGTTGATTGAATAAATCTCTGCATTCACCATATTTCGAACCTTTTCACAACCGCTGAAATAGATATTTACAAACTCTTTAAATCTTTCTACTGTATTACCATTTGGAATTCTTAAATCAGGTTTAGAAGAAATGATAATTTGATTATTTGTCCCATCCGGACAAATTTCATAATAACCTTGCTGATTTTTCTTTTTCAAATAGTACTCAAATCTACTATCCGATGGTATAGGTTCCCGTTCAAAAAGTGTTACATTTCCCGTTGACAGCAGCTTTATGAAAAAATGGTCATTTTCTACCTTGGCCTTTTTATAAACTGTTTTACCAATTCTATACTCTAAAATCTTTTCAGCAGTGAAAATCCGAATTGAATCATGAGCGTCTTTTGATACACAAAACAAAAACGGATTCATTTTCTTTTGCTTACTGAACACTAATAACTTTGTAAGGACAGTATCTCTATTGTTATCAATAATGTACCCTGACTCGAATACTGCTTTTGATAACCATGCTTTTTGATTTCGCCATTCCTTTTGAATGTATTTATTATTTGCCTGACTGTAACCATAGCTACACACAAACACCAAAGCAACTATTGTCAGATACCTGAAATTCATAAAATGTAATTTTGTAATGAATAAGTTTTCTTGATATATTTTCCCCTCTGCCCGGATTTGTAATTCCGGTTTTGTATTATATGCATATTTAATCTGCTCTTTGTATTCTTATATTTACGGATTAAATCCACGATAACCCGGACAGTTATCGTGGGAGAACGAAGGTTACATAAGTTGAGATGACATCCGCGATAACCCCGATCTATCGGGGTCAGCCAGCCAATGCCAATAGGCGTGTGTTAGGGGCTAGGTGTATTCGTGTCTAAAAATTCTATTTTCGTTTTAACTTATAATTCGTTTATCTTTAGCTTCAATAATTGAATTTACCAATATGTAAACGTTCTTACTTGATTTACAGATTGACTGTTGTTCAAACTACAATCTCTACTGTGCCAGTTGAAATATTGATCGAAAACGTAATTTGTATATTTCTGCACGTTAAAAACATTTCCTGCCAAAATGGAATCTTTCTCCAATTCAAAATACTTATTATAGAAATAATAATTATTAAAACCTTCAGAAATAACTGTTGGGGTTAGATAGTTATTGTTATTTAAAAACTGATAGTTTGTCCAAGGTGTTTTATGATCCGAAAAATTTTCTTCATAGAGGAGAGATCCATAATCAGTATAAAATGAAAACATACCATTTGCGGTGTATTTAATATTATCTATTAGAAATTTGAGTCTACTAATATTATGTATTGTATATAACATACTAATTGGATATACCCCATGGTATTTTACAATAGCCGTATCACGGAGAGTGTCTTGGTCAATACTATAAGCAGTATTTATAAGAATTTGGAGAGTACTGTCATTTATAAACTGGTATTTTCGAAATTGAGTAGTAGTTTTTACAGAGCTCAGATTTTGGATTAAAATTGGGATATACTTTGATGGAAAATATTTAATAAAATTAGATTGTATTAGTGTATAATCGATATATGGATCATAAGGAATAAATTTTCCTGTATTGTTATAATTAAAAGTAGTCATACCCTCATTGTCACTATTATTTATTGTATTCAGTCTGTTTTTTGAATCATACTTATATTGACTAACAGATTGACCATTTGTTATAGTAATTAAATATCCTTCTTGATTGAAAATATAAGTTCTGTTGTAATATGTAACTGACTTTATATTTCCTTTTAAATTTAGTTGTTTCAATGTGTTTCTGTTCCAGTAAATTGTTGTATCCGATATTATGTAACTATATTTTTCTACTGTAACCTCAGGAATAGGATTAACAGAACATGAAAATGATATATATGCAATGATTGTTAAACAAAAAAGTAGTTTTAAGGTCTTAATAAAATTGTCTGTCTTCATGATTTTCTAGTCATTCGAATTTAAATTAAATAATTGAAATTATTTAGTCATCCATTAATGTTTGCTTTTTTTCTACACTTGCCCCTAACGACCGAGGCTATGCGCATCCTGCGGTTTGCGGGAGCTTCACTTTCGCAAAGCGAAAAAGTGAATGCGGGAGCAAATACTGCTAAGTGCATGTCAACCAGCAGGTGAGCATAGGCGTGTGTTATGCGTTCGCTTTTTGTTTGTCACGAATATTCTCCCACTTTGTTTCATCTGCGAGTATTACTTTACATCTAAAACTTAAATTTTATTGCACAATTATCTTCCCTGAAATAGTTTTGTTCTCAGCAATAATTTTTATTATATACATACCCTGAGGCAAGTAAACCACTGGAATGATTTTACCTGAAAATTTATTACTCTCCATCAACTGTTTTCCTTTTATATCATATACTTCCACATTTGCAGCATTCATGTCATCTTTTAATATAATGGTATTTGTAGAGCTATTATAGGAAAAGCCAGTTGCATCAAAATTAGGAATTCTTATGTTAGTTAGACTTGTGTTCCTTAACGCAATTGTATGTGTCATTCCTGCCGAGATTTTTACCCAATTGCTAGCAGAACCAATTCTTGTCGGGATTGATTTGTCAATGGTTGTGCCATTACCTAACTCGCCATTATAATTTCTTCCCCAAGCCCATAACGAACCATCTGTCTTCAAAGCAATTGTAAACGAAAATCCAACAGCAATTGCCGACCAGTTAGTCGCCAATCCTATTTGTGTTGGAACTGTTTTGGCGTTATTTGTTCCATCTCCTAATTCGCCGGATGAATTACTTCCCCATGCCCACAATGTACCATCTTTTTTTAAGGCAACTTTATGATATGGTCCAGCGGCAATTGTTGTCCAATCTTTAGCGATTCCTATTTTTGTTGGGGCATCAGTTGAGTTACCCAATAACCATAGTGTACTATCTTTTTTTAATGCCATTGCATATCCTTGACTGGCAGAAATCTTTGCCCAATCAGTATCAGTACCAATTCGTATTGGACTCAAAGCATTACCTAAATTTTTATCAAAACTTTGACCCCAGCCCCAAAGCGATCCATCTTTTTTTAAAGCTATTGTGTGATAGTATCCAGCTGAAATTTGTGCCCAATCCGAAGTTGCATCAATTTGTGTCGGTGTTACTTTATCAATAGTTGAACCTATACCTAGTTCGCCATGTCCATTAAATCCCCACACCCACAAAGTGCCATTTTTTTTTAAAGCAAGGGTGTGAGTATCACCTGCTGTAATTGTAGCCCAATCAGTAGCTGTACCGATTTGAATTGGGATTGTTTTATCAATATATGAACTATCGCCCAACTGCCCATAATAATTTTTACCCCATGCCCAAAGCGACCCATCTTGCTTTATTCCAAAAGTATTGTTCGTACCATTAGCAATTTGCAGCCAATCTGAAGTTGCTCCAATTTTTATTGGTATTTTTTTATCTACAGTTGTCCCATCACCCAACTGACTATTATAATTTCCACCCCAAGCCCAAAGTTCTTGAGCAGTATTTTTAGTCGAAATAAAGAGAAAAATGCTTAAAGTTAAAAAGAGAATTTTTTGTTTCATACTTAGTTTTTTATAATATTGGATATTCTATTCTTCTGTCTAGGTGTACTAAATTAAAGCACCTATCTCATTGTCTTTCATTTTTTTAAAGTGACGCATAACGACCGAGGCTATGCGCATCCTGCGGTTTGCGGGAGCTTCACTTTCGCAAAGCGAAAAAGTGAAAGCGGGAGCAAATACTGCTAAGTGCATGTAAGCCAGCAGGTGAGCATAGGCGTGTGTTAGGTTCTCGTTCATTCTCTTCGTTATATTTTTTTCTCGTTGTGTCCTTGCTTCTGTCGTCCCTCCCTCGCTTGGACACAACTCGTTTCGTTTTTAGCTCAAAACCTTCAACAGTGAATTATGGGACTAAGACCACCCGAAACCCTAAACTGTTGAAGTAAAAGTACGGGTAGGTGCCACTGGTACAAGCGGAGCGGCAATCTCGAGCATAGTCGTACCAACAACCACCACGAACCACGCGAGCCGAGCCCGTAGCAGCACCTGTGGGGTTGTTCTGAGCGGTAATAGGATAAGTGCCACGCCAGTCGGCGCACCATTCAATCACATTGCCGTGCATATCGTACAAACCGTAGGCATTGGCTGCATAAGTACCTACTGTTTGGGGCTTGCCGGGGTAGGTGGATACGTTGTTCGTTCTGTTATTGTAAGGATATGCCCAATTATAATTAGCTTGCAGATTAGTCAAAAAATCACCTGTATTAAAAGGAGTGGTAGTACCTGCTCGGCAAGCATATTCCCATTGCGCCTCGGTAGGCAAAGTGCCACCTATATAAGTAGCATACTCCGTAGCACCGTACCATGTTACACAATTTACCGGTGCATTTTCGGAACCTGTTACCGGTACCCATTGTGTGCCGATGTAAGTTAAACCCCACAAACTAGTGGCATAAATCAAGGCTTGGGTAGGATACGCCCCTGCTGCATAAAGTCCATTTCTTCCTATACTTTTGGCATTCAGAAAGGCGGCATATTGAGCATTGGTTATCTCATACTTGCTCATGCGGAAAGCAGTAAGCGTTACTTGGTGTTGGGTTTCTTCACTATATCTATTTACTTCAGTTTCCGGGCTTCCCATGGTAAATGTTCCGGCTGGAATGGCAGAAGTAGGTATAGTAGAGAAATTAAAGTTGGTAGTATTGCTTCCGGTAGGTTCATCGGACACAGAGGCTATGTATGTTCCCGAAGTAGCAGTATAAAGCAATTGGTCGCCAGCGGAATAACTCATGGTAGTTACTCCTGTTGCCGTTGTTTTACTTTTCTGTGGAGCGAAAGCTTCCACTTTCTTGTTGCTCATAAATTTAACTTCGGCTTGCGTAGCGGTACTTCCCCTACTTTGCAACTTGGTAGAATAGGCACATCCCGTTCCCGATACCCGAAGGATATACATACCTGTGGGCAATGACAGTTCAAACGAATTGTCGCCCGCCTCCAAATGAGCGGTTCGTCCCACCACTTTTCGTCCATCAATTGCATACGCAGCAACTTGTGTGCTACCGGCTTGACTGGTATAAAATGTCAAGGTATATGATCCGGTGCTTGCATTTTGTGTGATCTGAATGCCAGCATTATTTGCAATAAGCTCATCTACTGCTGTTAAATCTGTTAAAATCAAAGTATTACCATCTGGTACAGTTGCTGTTGTGCCTTTGGTTAGGTTTTGTACTTGCACATTACCTACAGAAGTAGTAACTCCCGAAGCTGTAAAACTAATGGTGTAATTAAATGCATAACTCTGAGTGGTTGCGATCAGTAGCAATAAGACTGCTAAAGTAGATGAAAGAAATGGATTTTTTTGGTTCATGATAATCATTATTGGATTATTATATTTAGGTTGTTATCTGTATCTTATTCTCAATCCTGTGGAGTGTGAGGTATTCCCAACAATAGTACTGCGGTTAATTTGTGTTTTGTTTTTTTGTCCCTTCTTTTTTAATGATAATCTATAATCTTTTTTTGTTAAGTTGTCTATTGCTAACAACGTCTTTTTCTTTTTTTTGAATGGAACCTAACGACCGAGGCTATGGGCATTTGGCGGTTTGCGGGAGCATTCGCTGTCGTGGAACGACAAAGTGAATGCGGGAGCAAAACTGCCGGAATGCACGTCAGCCAGCCAATGAACATAGGCGTGTG
>JAQTOL010000074.1 GCA_028748945.1 Paludibacter sp. | reverse complement strand
CGCATGAATGTCAAAAACCATCGGGAAACCAACCATCTGATCCCTTCCAGATATTTTGAGAAATCAATAGCAAAAGAACGCACAACATCCTTATTTTCAAAGACAACAACATGGACATCCGAAGGTGGCAAACCCATGGGTGCGGTTTGAGCTGCAACTAAGATTTGTTTTATTTTTTCCCGATCAACAGGTTTCTCTTTAAATTTCCGGATACTCCGCCGACGTTGGAGCATTGCTAACAGGGCATTATAATCAGGCACATCTTTTTTATGAGGCAAATCGAATAAATCGGAAGGTGAAAGTTCACGACCTTCAATTGTAATAGCACCCGTTGGACAAGCCATCATACAATGACCACAAGCGACACATCCAAATACAGATTTATCGGATTTTACCAACTTATTATCTACAATTTCAAAATTAAAGTCCGAACAAACCCTCACACACAATCCGCACAATGTACATTTATCCGTGTCGATAGTAATACTTGCCGGTTCTTTAGTTCGTGAAGTTGGAATGGCCATTTTTATTCCTAATGAAAAATTTGATACAAATATAATGAAAAAATTATTTCAACAATGATTTAAAAGAAACCGCCGGGATATTCTCTATTAAAGAATACTCCCGGCAGTTAAGATTCAGGTGTTAACTAGACAACCTTAAAAAAATAATTTAATTCTTTATTACCTGCGATTTGATTCCGTGTTATCTGCAGAACGACTTTCTCTTTTTGTATTAGGTTGTTCACTGCGTACAGTTGCAGCCGGTTTACGTTCTACTACATTTGGTTTTGCAACAACTCTTGGCTTATTTACTTCCTGCGCAGGTCTTGTATTATTATTTCGTGATTCATTATTTGAATTCCTTCGAACGTTATTTGAATTGGAATTCGGAGCTTGATAGCTTTCTCTGTTTGAGTTTACTGATCTGTTAGCCGGAAGCGAATTTACATCTCTATTGCTTTCCCGGTTATTAGCCGGAGATGTAGAAGGAGTATAAGTTCTGTTGGTGGAATTATGTCTGTTCGGAATTACATTTTGGTTTCTACCCGAACTATTCATGTCCACATTTCTACGTTCTGATTCACGGGATTGATAATCCGGGCGGGTTTGTAACCGACCTTCTGATCTGTTTCTACCTTGGTCAATAGCTTGTTTATTAACCACATTCTGGTTGCGGCGTGTAAAAGTACGATCGGGATAGCGGGTTCCATAATCATTTCGGCTAATTGATCTGTACAATCTGTCATTGTAACCGTTCCTTCTTCTATCGGTATAATAATATCTGTAATCGTGATTGATATGCGAATAAATATGATTCATGTAGAAATTCACAGCATAGGGACGTCGATCACGATAATAGCGGGGATAGTAACCCCAATAATAAGGTGAGTACCAGCTCCGATATCTGTTCCCATAAAAATAGGCGAAAATAGATGGAGTATAAACATATACAGGTTCCACTATATAATTATTTCCGTACAAATAAGGATCGCCTATTACCTGAACAATGGTTCTGTTATTCCGATTTTTCTCAACCATAATTGTAGCGACATCCTGGTAAACATCCGGACCAAGAACAGCCTGAATGACAACCAAATGAACATTGTTTTCGGATGATTCAATAACCCGCAGATAATCTACTTCACCATCACCATTTAAATCCAGATTGGATATTTGACTATCATAATCATTCAGTCTCATTTCGAAATCCTGTAAGTTTTTCGAATCACCAAAAACTGAAGCAACGGCTTTTAAATCCAGATTATCACTTATATCCTCGTTCTGAGCCTGAACCGTAATTTTTTCCTGTGCCACACAATGGAAGGTTGTAAATAAAGCTACCACCAGCAGGCTTGCTAATTTTGTTTTCATAATTGTATGTTTTTGTATTGAATTTAATTTTTTATACTTTCAAATCAGAGCTCTCTTTTTATGTTTTAATCTGCTTTCAATTTTTGTGCCAAAAAAAATGTCACTGAATATAAATTAAAAAATAAATCCTTTACATAGTATATTTCAATCATATAACATCAAATATCACTGATAAAATAATCAGTTACTGAATACTCTTTCACATTAAATTCAACAGGATCAGAAGAAAGGATATCTGTTTTTTCGTTTTGGGGATTTTGGGGTAATTTTCTTATCTTTGTTCCAATAAAATTTCAATTATGAATTCACTGGATCTTATCCTTCTGATTCCTATTGCACTTGGTTTTGTTTTTGGCCTTTTTAAAGGGCTAATTAGAGAACTGGCTTCGCTGGCAGCAATTGTTTTGGGTATCTATGGAGCAAAATTACTGACTCCAATGGTTTCAGACTTTCTCACTAGCAAATTTGATTTCTCAAGCAAAACGTCACACCCAATTGCCTTTCTTTTAATATTTCTGGTTATTGGAATCGGATTACTTTTTCTGGCTAAAATACTTGATAAGATATTTGAAGCCATGTATCTAGGTGGATTAAACAAACTGTTGGGAGGTTTATTCGGAGGACTTAAATTTGCGTTAATTGTAAGTGTTTTATTGAATGTCTTTAATGCTTTAGATAGCCGTTTTAGTATCCTCAGTGCGGAAACAAAAGAAAACTCAATCAGCTACAAACCTCTAATGAAACTTGGGCCTACACTCTGGGATGAGGTGAAACAAGGTAAAACTGAGTAATCACCTTCTAATACCGTCTTTACAATTAACAGAAACAATTGAATTAGTGATTAATAAATTATCTTGTTCATTCTATTGCAAATTTTTTAATCCAAAATGAAAAAAACAGAAACAGCGATTACAAATACAAAAACTTCATCTCCCAGACTAAAAGAAAAGCTAAAAGCTAATTTTTCGGAATTTAGCCTGGAGTGTGGTTGTGACGAAGCAGGGCGTGGTTGTCTGGCAGGTCCGGTCGTTGCTGCTGCAGTAATCCTACCAATCAATTTTGTTTGTCCTCAACTCAACGACTCCAAGCAACTCACTGAAAAGGAAAGGGACTTACTGCGTCCGATTATTGAAAAGGAAGCTTTGGCATGGGCCGTAGCTGAGGTTAGTAATACCGAAATAGATGAAATAAATATACTAAATGCATCCATTTTAGCCATGCATCGGGCTATGGATAAACTTGAAATTCGGCCTGAATTTATTATTGTGGATGGAAACCGGTTTAAACCATACAATGATATTCCTCATCAAACCATTGTGAAAGGCGACAGCAAATATCTTTCGATTGCTGCCGCATCGGTTCTTGCCAAAACCCACCGTGACGAACTTATGCAGGAACTTCACACTAAATTTCCTTACTACGACTGGAAGAAAAATAAAGCATACCCAACCAAAAAGCATCGCGCAGCCATTCGACAACATGGCACAACTCCCTTTCACAGAATGAGCTATAATTTGCTGGGTGAAGACCCGAAAAGAAAGAAAGTATAAAACCTTAGAAGGGGTATCCAATTGCCAGATGAACTGCAACATCATCATTCCATGTGGGATTTATACGCCACTGAGTGAGTCGGCTCCGAACCGGATCGAACAGTTTTACACCAAAATCGAGACGGGCAATAAAGAAAGAGAAATCAAAGCGAAATCCGACACCATAGGCAATGGCAATTTGCTTCATAAAAGTATCGTACCTGAATGTACCTCCATTCTGTGTATCATAATCTTTAATGGTCCAGATATTTCCGGCATCTAAAAATAAGGCTCCTTCCAGTACCCAGAAAAGTTTAGCCCGATATTCCATATTCATATCCAGCTTAATATCTCCAACCTGGTTATAGTCTCTTCTTTTGTTGTAAATTCTCTGGTAAACTCCGGGTCCGAGGGTACTTTCACTCCATCCTCTGACACTGTTGGCACCTCCACTAAAAAAACGTTTTTCGTATGGGATGACATCAGCATTTCCATAGGGAATTCCCAATCCCAGTCCCAGATGATATACAAAACGATTTTCCTTATCAAAGATTTGATGATGAGTTATATTATATTCTCCTTTTACATATTGAGAATAACGAATTCCAAAAAGCCGGTAAGCACCGCTGTTATCCGGAGTACTTCCTGAAAGATGATTGATTAAATTTACAATATTGCCGGCTGTTTCAACATTATAGCGCATGGTTGAATAGTCCATCAGCGGTCGATTTGCGTTGAAGTTGGTGTAAGTTCCGGTATAACCGATACTCATAATGAAGTGGTCGTTATAGTTGTAAGGATTAAACAACGGAGGTGAAACATTGAGATATTGATCACGGAATGCCTGATATATGGTATCAAAGTGCACATAACTCAAATTAAATAAGTCGAAACTGTGACGAAATTGTTTTCTGTTCCATGAATACTTCATCCCTGCTCCCAGGCTTTTGGTGGAAAATTCGCCCGGACGAAACTGAGAGTTGAAAGAGCCTGTAAACTCTGTATTTGCATGCATATTTCGTTTAAGGTTATACCCTCCGAACGGGAACATAAACTTTGGAAATTTCAATCCTAACTGCACTCCTAAATCCTGAGCCCAAATATTATCCTGCCATTCATAAGCACCCCGAAACTGCGCAGACAATGTTTCTGCACCCTTAAAAACATTACGATTTGCAAAATTTACATTTGCAGCTCCACCCCAGTAACCCTCGGTATAAGTTCCTTCCAGTTCCGTTGAAACTGAAATTGTTTTTCCCGGAATAATGACAATGTTACAATCGAGTAAACTGTCAGAACTCTGTTTAAAACTAATATCGACATACTTAACAGGTCCCAATGAGTTGAGTGCCTGATAGGTCTTTTGTACAGCTTCATCGTTGTATCTCGACAAAGGATTAATGTAAGTATTTTGTACTAAAGCATCGAGATTAATGATGTGTTTTTTTTGAGTGATAAGGATGAAATTATTAAACTCAATCGTATCTAATGATTCATTAACTCCAAATTCAGTTCCTGCATTTACATCCGTATTAATGAAATAGATAACTTTCCGGATTGTATACTGCTTAAATATAACCTTATAAGTTGAATCGGTTGCTCTCTTGATGAAATCATGCATTTCAAGCTTGACATTCACTTTATGTGAATTAAGCGTACTGTCTGCCAGGTAGGTCAAGAATTCTTTGTTGAAATTGTAATATCCCGACTGACGAAAAGTGGTTGTAATTCTGTCACGTTCTGCATTTAAAACATCTGCATCGAATAACATATCGGGTCGAATCAAAGAACGGGAAGTATCCGTTGCAATTTCTGTTAATTCATTATTTTTAAGGTCAGTACTGTATTCATTCAACCGGTAGGGTTTGTTAAATTTAATATTATAATCGACTGTGGCTTTTTTCCCTTTAGTCGTTACTTTACTTTCGACTTTGGCATCAATATAACCTTTATTTTCAAGAAATTTTTGGAGTTGCTGAATAGAGACAGAGGTCAGGATGGGACTATAAATCACCGGAGGATCACCTATACGTTTGAGCGTTTTATTAATCCATTTGCTTGTATCTTTTCCTGCAAAATTATATAAGCCCAACTGCATTCTGAAAACGCCAAAAACTGCAGCATTGGGTGTTTGTCTCAGATAATCTTTCAGTTCATCCTGTTGTATTACTTTTGAATCGGTTTTAATATGGTATTTATCAAGCAAAAATTCACCATCGGGTACAAACTTAGTTGTATTACATGCCGAAAACAGTAAAACGATTAGAATGTAAAAAACTAATTTTTGCAACTTCATACCCGACACAAAAAAGTATTTAAAAAATTTCTGCAAATATAGCTTTTTAATCGTTTTCTTTGTTAGCTTTGTCAATTAAATTTCGAAAAACCTTTGGAAGGTGAAGCTCTAAAATAGTTTGTAAGCAAGACATCTGAATTAAATTTATGAAAAAAGCCGGACAAAGTTCAAAGCTTTTATAAAAAAACTGGAAACATGATCTCAAAAAACAAAGTAAAACTAATCAAAAACCTTTCTCAAAAGAAGTTCCGGGATGAAACCAATTTGTTTGTTGCCGAGGGAACAAAATTAGTGCTTGATTTAGCAAGTTCATTCCAATGTTCTTTGCTTGTGGCTACAACCAACTGGTTAAACGAAAATAAAAAGACAAATGCGAATGAAGTAATTGAAGTAGATTCTGCCGGGTTGAAGAAAATATCGAATCAACAAAGTCCACAGGGAGTATTAGCCGTTTTTTGCAAACAAACATATACTTGGGAAGTGGAAGAATTAAAAAATCGACTTTCTTTGGCTTTGGATGATGTACAGGATCCCGGCAATTTAGGAACAATAATTCGCGTGGCCGATTGGTTTGGTATATCCGATATTTTTTGCTCGGAGCATTCCGCCGATACATATAATCCAAAAACAGTTCAGGCATCAATGGGAGCTTTGGCAAGGGTAAAAGTACATTCTGTAAACCTTTCAGAATTTCTGCAAAACTGCAAGAACAAAGTAACAATTTATGGTACTTTTATGGATGGCGAAAATATTTACTCAAAAACTCTCGCTCAAAATGGCATTATTGTCATGGGAAATGAAGGGAATGGGATTTCTACAGAAGTCGATGGACTAATCAATGAACGTCTCTTAATACCTAATTATCCGGCAGGACAATTGACATCCGAATCTCTAAATGTTGGTGTAGCAACGGCACTTGTTTGTGCTGAATTTAGAAGAACCGGGAAATAAATTGTCATTTTATAACTCTCAAATCAGCTGCTATTATGGTTTAAAAGAATGATAACGGCTTTTATTATTGAATTAAGCGTACTTAAATATTGAAGTTCCGATGCCTGGATAGTTAATTAATCATAAATACATATCAAAATAACAAGAATTTCAGTCTGTTATTGATTTTCGCTAACCACATTTTTTGAGAATTCTTATTAGTAAGAAGTAATAATAAATTCAATATATGTAGCACTATCGACTTAAAGGAGAGCTTTCCGGAATTTCAAAAATATGAAGAAATCTAAATCTATATTTCATAATCAGATAGTTGTAATCAAACTTTTATTTTCTTTCTTATAAACAGAATTACTCCAAAATAAACCAGCAATAGCTTTTTCAAAGAATGTAGCAAATATTCTAACAGACCAGAACAATACGCTACAAAAGACTACTTATCAACTAATTGATTTATTTATTATATTTGAAAATAATTGATTTGCAGAAATATTGAAAATTATATCTGATAATTAATATAATTGAAGCTTAAAACTCCTTATTTTTGAACTTTATTTTATTGAAAATAAGGTATAATTCAAAAAATACAAGCAAAAAAATACCCAAAAACAATCCTGAGACTTTAATATCATCAGTATATTTCATTTATTAAGATACAGAATATTCCCCAATTTAATGTCAATAAAAATCCCCACAAATATGTATAAAAGTTCTACATTTAAATTCGCTAGTATAAAAAAGTTACTTTATACGAGTATATTCCTGTTTCTACTCCTTGGAGTGAATAATAGTTTTGCCGCCAACCGTTATTCGGTTGCAACGGGTAACTGGAATTCCACATCAACATGGTCCGCTATTTCGGGTGGAGCTAGTGGAGCGACCGTACCGGTTGCTGGAGATTTAGTAACAGTAGAAGGTGGTTTTATAGTGACTGTAAATGCTAATACTGCTTCTTTGGGATCTTTAACAATTAGTTCGGGAAGTTCCCTTAATGTAAGTTCAAATTTTACAGTATCTTCGACTACGATTACGATAAACGGTACGTACATTAATAACAGTACCGGTACAATTACCGGAACTATAAGTGTAAATGCAAGTGGTACCTATCAGCACAATATTAATGGCGGTACTATCCCAACTGCTACTTGGGATCCAGCCTCAACCTGTAATGTGACAGGAATAACATCTACAACTCCCACCGGATTTAACCAATCGTTTGGTAATTTTATTTGGAATTCAAATTCAAGTGATATTGTATCAACAGATGGAGATATGATAGTTCAGGGAAATTTTACTTTATCGCAAGGTATTTTTGCATTAAGTAATGGACTAACAAGAAATTTGTTCATTGCGGGTAACTATATTCAAACCGGTGGAATATTTGATTTTAATAGAGCAGGCACTACAAATTTAAATAAAATGTATATCGCCGGTGATTTAACGAATACGTTGGCTACTACCCCTACGAATGGGTCAATTACAACCTTAGGAGCCGGAGCACAAAACGGTGAAATTATTTTTAATGGTAGCGGAATACAAACAGTAAACTTTACAAAAACAGATGCTGCCCAATGGATTAGTTATACAATCGATGCATCGAGTAATATTAAGTTGGCTTCAAGCATACAATTGATAGGAGATAATTCATCTTCAATATATTATGCGAACTTTACTGTAAATGGAATATTGGATGCTGGTAATTTTTCAATCTCTTATTTATCAGGAGGAACCGGGGCAACCTTATTTACCCTAAGTTCAGGAGCCACATTGATTACAGCAAATACCGGTGGAATTGACGGATCTATACCTACATCAAATATGACAAGAACTTTTTCTGCAGGTGCAAACTATACATATGATGGAACATCCGCACAAGTAACAGGTGCCAGTTTAACGCAAAATAACCCGAGAGGTGTAACAATTAGTAATAGTGCAGGGGTTACATTCAGTGCGCAAACTTATATGGACTATCTGGATATCAGTAGCGGATCAATTGTTAATCTGGGCACATTCACCGGACACACCGCAAGTGTGCTTTACCTGAGCGGAACTGCTTACAATACCGGGTCTTGGGGCTCATCAAGTTCTGCAGCTACAAATAAAGCCGATACTTGTTTTGCAGCGACGGTTGGGTATTTAACGCTTACCCCTGTAACACAATCCTATACAACTACAACTGACATTGTTATACCCTGTGGAGTAACCAGTATTACTGTTGCAGCCTGGGGAGGTGGTGGACAAGGTGGTACACGAAACTCTAATGGAACCGG
Source organism: Paludibacter sp. (assembly GCA_028748945.1). Lineage (GTDB taxonomy): Bacteria > Bacteroidota > Bacteroidia > Bacteroidales > Paludibacteraceae > Paludibacter. The sequence goes on along the minus strand of JAQTOL010000074.1, from coordinate 1,434 downwards.
TGGCGGTGGCGGTGGTGGCGCCTACGCTAAAGGTGATGTTACAGTAGTTTCAGGGAATACCTATACGGTAACAGTTGGAGGTGGTGGAACTTCCCAGAATGGATCTCAAATTCCGGGAGGTGATTCGTATTTTGGTGATGGTACCACTGTAAAGGCTAAGGGCGGTAATAGTGTTCCATATAATACATCGACCGGAGCAACGGGTGGAAGTTCTTCATCAAATATTGGCACTATAAAATACAGTGGTGGAAATGGTGCAAATGGATCCGGTACTTATGGTGGTGGAGGAGGTTCCTCTGCTGGAACAGCCCTTGACGGAAATAGTACTACCAATGCAACCGGTGCAACTGCTCCTACTGGTGGTGGAAATGGAGGAAATGGAAGAAGTAGTTCTAACGGTAATGGAAGTCCCGGTACACCACCAGGTGGTGGTGGAGGAGGTGCTTACAGAACCAGCGGTACCCGAAACGGTGGTGCAGGTGGCAACGGACTGGTAAATATTACATATCCAACTATAATTCCTACCATAACTCTTGGAAGTTATCCTTCAGTATGTCAGGGAAGTTCAATCGCAAATCTTACCTATACTGCAACCACCGGCTGTCCTAATCAATACATTATTAGTTTTGATGCAACTGCAAAAACAGCCGGTTTTTTGAATGTTGATCCAACCACTTTGCCATCTTCTCCTATTACAATCAGCGTACCCACAGGTGTTACACCTGCTACTTATAATGCCTCTTTAACCGTTATAAATAGTAATGGTTTTCATAGTTCAGTTTATGCAATCACAATAACGGTTACTGCTAACAACTGGACGGGTGCTGTGAGCACTGCCTGGGAGAGCAGTGGCAACTGGTGTGGGGGTGTTCCCTCTTCAAATACAGATGTCACAATTCCATTGGCTAGTAATCAGCCTATTATCGGACCATCTATAACAGCTTTGTGTAATAACATCACCATTAGTTCAGGTGCAACAGTTACAATTGCAGCCGGTACTTCGCCCGGATCAGCGGGAGGTTTATTGACAATTGGCAGAACCCTGACTAATAATGCAGGAGCTTCAGGCATTGTTGTAAAATCGAGTTCATCCGGACCCAATGGTTCGCTCATATTTTCTCAACCGGGTCTTAATTCTTCTGTTCAGGCAACTATTGAAATGTATTCTAAGGCTTATGCTGCAAATTCAAATCCATATTCAGCGTATAAATGGCAATTTTTTGGAATTCCTCTTCATTCAATGTCACCATCACCAACTTTCGATGGATCGTATGTACGCAAATACGATGAATCGGGGACCACATCGGCAACACGCTGGGTCAACCAAACAAACGGATCTACTTTGACTTCTTTTGATGGTTATGAAATCACACAACCTTTAGCCAAAACAATTACTTTTAATGGTGTATTGGAGGTTGGTAATCTGTCAAGGCA
>JAQTOL010000073.1 GCA_028748945.1 Paludibacter sp. | reverse complement strand
CAGAACAAACAGTTACCGATATTGATGGAAATACATACCATACTGTGAAAATCGGGACTCAAACCTGGATGGTGGAAAACCTTAAAACGACAAAGTTTAATGATGGTTCAACAATACCTCTCGTTTCAGATGGCTACGAATGGTCCAATTTGACAACTCCGGGTTATTGTTGGTATAGTAATATTTTATTAGATTCAAAAGATACATATGGAGCGTTAGACAGTTGGTATACAGTTAATACAGGCAAACTGGCTCCAATTGGCTGGCATGTTCCAACACAATCAGAAATAGACACACTTGCAAATCATTTGGGTGGATATCCGCTTGCCGGATCTTTGTTAAAAGAATCTGGAAATACACATTGGTATGCTGGAAATAGTGATGCAACCAACAGTAGCGGATTCACAGCTCTTCCCGGTGGCTACCGGTCAAGCATAACCGGAGATTATCATAACTCAGGAATGTGGGGGGTATTTTGGTCATCAACAGAAGTAAACAATAAGGGTGGTCGATATATATTGTCAAATACCAGTTCAGCCTTTGAATATAACTCCGATGGTAAAAAGTGTGGATTTAGTGTTCGTTGTATAAAAGATTCAACAACAAACAGTACACTGCCCTCTTTTGTACTTTCAAATATATCTTCAATAACCGATTCATCTGCAATATGTACCGGTAAAATTGGCTCCGATGGTGGATCACCTGTTACAGATCGTGGCGTTTGTTGGAGTATTAGTCAAAATCCGACTATTTCTGATAATAAGAGTTCTGCCGGAGTTGGAGCAGGTGTTTATAATTGCAATATTGCGGGTTTATTGCCCAATACAACTTATTATGCAAGAGCGTATGCAACTAATAGTATCGGGACAGCGTACGACATTCAAGTGAGTTTTTCCACGCTTAAAAATGATTCTGCAATTCAGGTAAAATGGACAGTGTATAATACTTCTAATTCAGGTTTATCTAACAACAATATATTTGCCGTAACGATTGATAGTCTGAATAATAAATGGATTGGTTCAAATTTATCAACAATTATGGATAAGTTTAACGGAAGTAACTGGACTAATTATACAAATGATAAAATTTCAACCGTTCACGGAGGAAATCTTGTTATTGATAAAAAAGGTGACAAATGGATTGTAGGCGAAGGATTAAACAGGTTTAATGACTCTACCTGGACTAATTACAATACTGTAAATTCTAACTTACCGGACAATTACATTTATGCTGTCGCTGTTGACTCAAATAATACTAAATGGATTGGTACGAGGGAAGCAGGTTTGGTAAAATTCAATGATAGTACATGGACGATATACAACTCTTCAAATTCAGGAATTCCTAATACCAAGATATATAGTTTAGCAATTGACAAAAGTGGTGATATTTGGATTGGCACAGCATTTTCAGGAATTGTAAAATTTGATGGAACAAATTATACCAATTACAATAGCTACAATTCCCCCTTACCTTCAGATGATATTTATTCGATTTCAGTTGACCCAAATGGCAATTTATGGTTTGGAACATATAACGGTGTAGCCAAATTCAACGGTTCGGTTTGGACAATTTATAATACATTTAATTCAGGTTTATCCGGTAATTATATACGTTCTTTTGGATTTACGGATGATGGAAGTGTATGGATTGGAACTGTTGGTAACGGTTTGTCGAGATTGAAAGGAAACGAATGGACGGTTTATAATACTTCAAACTCTGAACTGCCTAATGATAATGTATTGTCGATTGCGATAGAAAAGAATCAAAATAAAATTTGGTTAGGAACTCTGGGAGGCGGTTTAGCCTCTATAGAATTTTAATTGATATTACTTTTAATATTTAGACAATAAAGATTTTTGAATATTTTTAAAGATTTCTGTTAAGAGACTGTCCATCAAATGTGGATAGTCTCTTTCTTTATTTCTCAAATTCAAAATAAACTTCCATAAAAAAACTTTTTAATTAAAGAATTATTTCTTTAATTAAAAAATGACTACCTTTGCGCCCTCAACTGGTAAAACTAACTAAAACTGAAAAATGGCTTTTGTAAACAACACGTTAATCGTACGAAGAGATTTGATGTCAAAACTCATAAAACTGTACAGTGAGGGAACTTTGATCTCTGAAATTGATCGTCTACCCATAAAAATGTCACCAAAAAATGTACAGGCACGAGGCAGATGTTGTATTCACAAAGAGCGTGCAGTACTAAAATACAAAATGTTACCGATACTGGGTTTTAGTGTGGATGAAGAGGAAGATGAATTGACACCTCTATCGGTTTACGCTCAAAAAGCACTCGTACGCAAAGAAACCAGAAAGAATATTTTGACAGTTGTAGATGAAGCCTGTACTGCCTGTGTTAAAACAAATTATGTTATAACCAATTTATGTAAAGGTTGTGTTGCCCGTTCGTGCTATATGAATTGTCCGAAAGATGCCATAAGCTTTATGGAAAATGGTCAGGCTCATATCAATCACAGTAAATGCATAAATTGTGGAATTTGTAAAGAAGCATGTCCTTATCATTCCATTGTTTACATTCCTATACCGTGTGAAGAAGTTTGTCCGGTTAAAGCCATCCAAAAAGATGAAAATGGTATTGAACACATTGATGAAAGTATATGTATTTTCTGTGGTAAATGTATCAATGCCTGCCCTTTTGGTTCAATATTCGAAGTCTCACAGGTATTTGATATTTTGTCAGCCCTTGAACGAAATGAAAAATTAGTAGCTATTATGGCTCCGTCCGTTCAATCACAATTTGATAATTCAATTGGAGAAATTGGCGAAGCGGTAGGTCAGATTGGGTTTATTGATGTTATGGAAGTTGCATACGGTGCAATGGAAACTACAAAGCAGGAAGGTGAAGAACTGCAGGATAAGTTGGAAAATGGCCAGCAATTTATGACAACTTCATGTTGTCCTTCGTATGTTGAACTGGTAAACAAACACTTACATGAGATGAAACCTTTTGTTTCACATACTAAATCACCCATGTATTATACTGCTCAAATGGCCAAAGCAAAGTATCCGGATGCAAAAATTGTATTTATTGGACCATGCGTTGGCAAAAGAAAAGAGGTGGCGGAAAACGACCTGATAGATTATATCATTACTTTCGAAGAACTGGATTGCATTTTCTCGGGATTATCCATTGAAATGAATAAAACTGATCATGTTTCCACTTCCGCACCATTATCCGGAAGGGGGTTCGCACGTTCCGGAGGGGTTATTTCTGCAATTGAAAAAATGTATCCCACGTTAGGGATAAAACCGGTTCAGGTTTCCAATATAACTAAAAAAAATATCGGACTACTGAAGGCATATGCAAAAGGAAAAGCACCCGGAAATTTTATTGAAGTTATGGCATGTGAGGGAGGTTGTATTTCGGGTCCTTGTGGAAAAGTGGATAACGTTTTGGCTCAAAAAATATTCAAAAAAGCAATGGGTGAAGAATAAACATCAATATTACTTTGCCAGCAAAATATCCACTTTTTGTTTTACATTGGTAATATCATCTAAAGCATTCTGAGTGCCAGAGAATACAACGTTTCCATTTTTGTCAATAATCACTAAGCGATCGTAAGTGGTTTTATAATTTGTTGCAGTATTGCCTGCATCAAGGAGGAGCGGAAAAGTCACTCCTGTTGATGATTTAAAGGATCTGACCAATGCCATATCACCATTCCAGTGATCAAGACCTAAAAATACAATATCATCTCTGCTGGTATAAGACTGAACAAGCATTTTTTGAATATCTTTTGCTGCCACTTTGCTGGATTCGCTTTCGTTTCCAAAAAAAAATAGAACGACTGTCTTATTTTTATATTCAAATAAATTTATTTGATTGCCTTCCGATGTAGTCAGCAAAAAATAGGGGGCTTTAGATCCTACAACACCCGATAAATCATTGTCATCAACCTGACATGCTCCGAACATACAGAGTACAGTCAACTCAATAGTCAGTTTTAAAATAAAAACAGACAATTCCGGTTTAATATGTAAATTATTGCTTTTCATTTATTGTAACGGATACAACAAATGAAAAGCAAAATCGCATCAGAATAAGTAAATTAATTTAGATAATTATTTAATTAACTGTATATTATGTCTAATAATAAACCACTTACGCTTAGTAAATGATTTTATTACTATTTAATTTAATACTGTGATTATAAAATCATACACATCATTTTATAAACACAGTATTCAGCTTTTTATAATATTCATATTGAAATATGACAATGATATCTACAATTTTTCAAAAAATCCGAATTATACATGAACAGAAAATACAATAATTATCATTTCTTTTATCGTTTGAAATTTCGTAAAATGAACAAATTGATTATTTTAACTTTTTAGGCAACAGAATACCTGCACATTCTTTTATAAAGCGTGCATTCATGTGTTCATCGCTTTGTTATCTTCCTGATAATCAATAGTGAAAATATATTGAAAATAATTTGCTATTTCTTTGATATTGAAGAATTATTAATGTAATTTTGCACTCAAATTCAATTACGGAAAAATTTCTGTAATTGATTGTTTTTTTTTGTCTTTTTTATCGGATAAAAGTTGAATTATAGTTTCTCAAAAGATAAATTTTCAAACAATTTTATAAATATATTATTATGAAACCAACTCATATTGAGCATTTAGGCATTGCAGTAAAGAGCCTTGAATTAGCGATTGCGTATTACGAAAACGTATTGGGATTAACTTGTTATGCCGTGGAAGAAGTTCCGGAACAAAAAGTAAAAACTGCTTTTTTCAAAGTAGGACAAACAAAAATCGAATTATTGGAATCGACCGATCCTGAAGGTCCGGTTGGAAAATTTATTGAAAAAAAGGGTGAAGGCATACATCATATTGCTTTTGCCGTGGAAGGATTACAATCGAAACTTGATCTGGCTGCCGAACGTGGTGTGCTTTTGATTGACAAACAACCCCGTAAAGGTGCCGAAGGTTTGAATATTGCCTTTTTACACCCAAAATCAACTTTTGGTGTATTAACTGAATTGTGCGAAGATCCAAACAAATAATTATCAGAAAAAAAACCTGCAAAGAAGCAATCAGGCACGTGATCCTGATTTCGGTGAATGTGGGCATTATATTAATATCAAAATAATGGAAAATCAACAAAAAGTAAAAAATCTTATCGATTTACGCGTTCAGGCTAAATTGGGAGGTGGTGAAAAAAGAATTGCTTCACAACATGCGAAAGGAAAGTTTACGGCCCGTGAACGGATTCAAAGGTTGTTGGATGAAGGGAGTTTCGAAGAACTGGACATGTTTGTTACGCATCGTTGTTATAACTTTGGGTTGGAAAACGAAAAGTATTTGGGTGATGGTGTGGTCATTGGTCATGGAACCATCGATGGTCGCAGTGTATATGTGTTTGCACAGGATTTCACCATTTTTGGCGGATCGCTTTCGGAAACCATGGCTCTGAAGATTTGTAAAGTAATGGATATGGCCATGAAGATGGGTGCTCCGATTATTGGTATAAACGATTCGGGTGGTGCACGTATTCAGGAAGGCGTTACGGCTCTGGCAGGTTATGCCGAGATATTTGAACGAAATATATTGGCATCGGGTGTGATTCCGCAAATCTCAGCCATTTTCGGTCCCTGTGCCGGTGGTGCTGTTTACTCTCCTGCCCTCACCGACTTTGTATTAATGACAGAACAAAACAGCTATATGTTTGTAACCGGTCCCAAAGTAGTGAAATCGGTTACCGGTGAAGAAATTACTACTGACGAACTCGGAGGTGCCGATGTTCACGCCCGAAAATCGGGAGTTGCTCATTTCAGGGTAGCAGATGAAGAAACCGGTCTGATAAAAATCAGGGAACTGATTTCTTATTTGCCACAAAATAACCTGGAAGATGCACCGGTAGAAGAATGTTTAGATCCTATTGACCGGATGGAAGATGCCTTAAATGAAATAATTCCTGATAATCCCAACTCTCCTTATGATATGAAGGTAGTTATCAAAGGGATTGCTGATAACGGTGATTTCCTGGAAGTTCATAAAGATTATGCCCGAAACATCATTGTTGGTTTTGCCCGTTTCAACGGAGTTTCAACCGGTATTGTAGCCAATCAGCCTAACTTCCTGGCCGGTATCCTCGACTGTGATTCTTCACGCAAGGCAGCTCGTTTTGTTCGCTTCTGCGATGCTTTCAATATCCCGATTCTGACTTTGGTGGATGTTCCCGGATTTTTACCCGGTTCTGCTCAGGAATACGGTGGTATTATCATTCATGGTGCCAAACTGATGTTTGCTTTTGGTGAAGCTACCGTACCTAAAGTAACCGTTACCCTTCGTAAATCGTATGGTGGGGCCCATGATGTAATGAGTTCCAAACAACTTCGGGGAGACTTTAATTATGCCTGGCCAACAGCAGAAATAGCTGTAATGGGTGCTGCAGGTGCCATCGAAGTCCTCGAAGGTCGTGCTTTATCGAAAATGACCGATGAGAGCACTAAAAGCGCTTACATTACTGAGAAAGTGGACGAATACAAGGAAAAGTTTGCCAATCCTTACCAGGCTGCCTCCTATGGTTATATCGACGATATTATTGAACCACGCAATACCCGATTTAGAGTAATCAGGGCTTTTCAGGCACTGCAAACTAAAAAGGTGGTGAATCCGTTGAAAAAACATTCCAATATACCTTTATAATCGTCCGGATATGAAAATATTAGCAATAGATTGGGGCAATGCCCTCGATGTAGTTGGATTCTCATTCTCAATGGTATTTATCCTTTTAGTAATGATAGTGATTGTATTAAATCTGTTCAGCAGACTTGTAGCACCAAAAGTTCGTGTTCACAAACCAAAATTAGTCAATCAATCAGGTTCTGCAAAAAATTCAGAAAAAGAATACATTGAAGATCATTTATCTGCAAATGACAGTGCTGCAATAGCATTGGCTTTACATTTATATTATACAGACGTACACGACGTAGAAAGTGCGATTATAACTATTAAAACAGTTGAAAGGCGCTATTCTCCCTGGAGTTCGAAAATTTACGGTTTAAATAATCTAATTAAATAATTAGTATGAAGAAATTCAAATTTAAAATAGACGGAAGCGAATATGAAGTTTCGGTTAATGAAATAGATAAAAATATTGCAGAGATAGAAGTAAACGGTACTCCTTTTACGGTTGAAATTGAAAGACAGGAAAAGTCGGTATTATCAATAAATCGAAAACCGGCCGGTAAAGTGAACCCTGTCACAACTCCAACAAGACTTGTTTCAGCAAGTTCTATAAAGTCACCCCTTCCGGGTGTGATTGTAAAAGTACTTGTACAGCCAGGTGATACTGTGAAACGTGGGGATGTACTGCTAACCATGGAATCAATGAAAATGGAAAACAATATATTGGCCGAAGAAGATACAGTCATTAAAACTGTATATGTTCAACCCGGTCAAAGTGTTTTGCAAGACGATATCTTAATTGACTTCGAATGCACTGCTTCAGCTGTGCAGGCTCGGGTCTCTGTGCCTGACTCAGCTTCCGTTATTCCCCCTGCTCCAAAAACAGCTGCAACAATAACTGTAAAATCACCTTTACCCGGTAGTGTAATCAAAGTTTATGTTACTGTAGGTCAAAGTATAAAACGTGGCGACACTTTATTGACATTGGAATCGATGAAAATGGAAAATAACATTTTGTCCGAAAAAAGTGGAGTTATTAAAGCAATTCATGTAGTAGCCGGTCAAACTGTGATGCAGGAGGATGCTCTGGTTGACATGGAATAAAATATCTGTAAATAAAATAAATCGATGAGAACAAAAAAATATATTTTCTTACTAATTACTCTATTATTTGCAGGTATCCTGACCAATGTTTCTGCTCAAACTGTTGTTAATTCCGATTCGTCGGCTAAAGTTATAACAACCACGTCTCAAGTTTCGCCAAATGAAATACAAAAGGTAGATAAACCTACTTCGGGGCTGGCCTATATAAAAGACAGCTTTATTAACTTTGCTGACAGCACCGGGTTTGCTGCGCTTAACTGGCAAACCGTTTTCATGATTTTTATATCATGTTTATTGTTGTATCTGGCTATTGTAAAAGGTTTTGAACCATTGTTATTGTTACCGATAGCTTTTGGTATGTTGTTGACGAATCTTCCGGGTGCCGGTCTTTTCAATGCTGAATTATTTGCAGGAGGTCAGGTACATTGGGACAATTTTGTACAAAAAGGCGGATTGCTGGATTATCTGTACTTAGGTGTAAAACTGGGAATTTATCCTTGTCTTATTTTTGTGGGTGTGGGTGCTATGACCGATTTTGGTCCTATGCTTGCCAATCCAAAAAGTTTATTATTGGGTGCAGCAGCTCAATTGGGTATTTTTATGACCTATTTAGCAGCTGTTGGTCTTGGATTTACTCCACAGGAAGCAGGTTCTATTGGGATTATCGGTGGTGCCGATGGTCCAACGGCTATATTTCTAACGACCAAACTGGCTCCACATTTATTAGGCCCGATTGCCGTAGCTGCTTATTCGTACATGGCTTTGGTTCCTGTTATTCAACCTCCGATTATGAGATTGTTAACTACCAAAAAGGAACGTGGCATACGGATGAAACAATTACGTATCGTTTCTAAAAAGGAAAAAATAATTTTCCCTATTTTCGGAACAGCTTTTATATCCTTGCTTTTACCTCCTGCCGCTCCTCTGATCGGAAGTTTGTTATTGGGTAATCTGATGCGTGAAAGTGGTGTTGTAGAACGTTTGAGCAAAACAGTACAAAACGAGTTAATGAATATTGTTACTATTTTTCTGGGAATTACAGTTGGTGCTACTGCAACCTCTGCAACTTTTATGAATCTTCAAACGATAGAAATTATGGTTATTGGTGTCCTTGCATTTTCTTTTGGAACTGCCGGTGGCGTGTTATTAGCTAAATTCATGAACTTATTTACAAAAGAAAAAATCAATCCGTTGATTGGTTCTGCCGGTGTTTCGGCGGTACCAATGGCAGCACGTGTTTCGCAGGTGGTTGGTCAGGAAACTGATCCGGGAAACTTCCTGTTAATGCATGCCATGGGACCTAATGTGGCGGGAGTTATAGGCTCTGCTGTTGCGGCTGGTTTAATGTTGACCATGTTGAAATAATTTCGTTTGCTTTTCAAAATCGTGATTGCTAAAAAGCCCATCAAAATTATTTGATGGGCTTTTTTTAGAAATCATAATTCCAGATTAATATGATTAGCTGAAATTAATTTTTAGAGTAAAAGAATTAATAACAACAAAAGAAGTAATCCTCCTCCGCCAATGAAATAAATATGACCGTTATGGCGTTCACGGGGACCATATTCACCGCGATCATCCCTGTCATGTCTTCTGTTCCAACGTTGTTGATCTTTGTCTATCGATTTTACTTCATCACGTAACGCTTTTCTTTCCGATTTACTCAGGCTTGATAAATCCATGGCTTTAATTTCTTCCAATCGGGCCATTTGAGCGTTCGATGTTGCGATTTCCGTGGCTTCTGATGCTGTTATGGCATTTGATTCCGATACTGCAACGGATTTTGAGTCAACATTCGTAACTGTTGTAACTGCTGCTGTATTTGTATTGTTTTCAGCTTTCAATTGTGTGGGAATTAATAACAACATCATATACGCTGTTAATAAACTAGACTTTAATATTTTCATATGATTGACTTTTATTTGTGAATTTATTTTCACGAAACAAAGGTCGGGTTATTTAATTCCTTATGTGTTACATAATTTCATTTGAAAGTTACATGTTTCACACCTGATCAGCATAGAAACATTTTATAATGAGGAAACAAGTTGTTTCAGTTTTGTTTCGGCCAATTTAAGGTTGTACCTGAAATTAATCAACCGGGTACTCGACTGTACATAATCTTCCTGAGCCATATGAACTTCGAGGGAGGTTGTTTGACCGTGTTTCAGGCGGTCGATGCTTATTTGAATGTTTTCCTTTGCCAGCTCGTTATTTTCAGTTTCAATATCCAGTAATTTCTGTTGATTATCAAATTCTGTCAGCATATTGCTCAGTTCGGTATTTACCTGCAGTTTTATGTTTTGTAAATCATATTCAGCCGATTGCAACTGAATCTTAGCCGTTGCTTCTTTTCGTTTTGTTTCTCCGGCACTGTAAATTGGAATGACCAACGTCCCTCCTACCTGCGGTCCCATAGAATTACTGTTCAAAATCGTTCCGGCCGAATTGGTCGATTGCGATGCGTAATATCCGGCTTTGAAGCTGAGTGTTGGTAAATAAAAACTCCTGCTTTCTTTTAAGGCCAATCGGGCAATGTCAATTTGCTTTTGGAAATTAAGAATGCTTGTGTTCGATGA